>CAZNMO010000224.1:7032-7273 GCA_964574195.1 uncultured Clostridiaceae bacterium
GATATATTGGAATTCCCCATCGGCAATTCTCAACTGAGAACATGGGCTCAGAAGGACAATATGGTGTTCAAGGGTAGAACCTGTATATATCTGGATGGGGAAAATATAAAAATCAGGAATGGAAAGGCAGCATCGGCAACAACTTATTCATTGAGTAGCATCAAGAACAAGGTAATATATGTAGAGGCAGATACAGGTAACGGCACCGGAAAATTCGATATGAATATGGGAAACATTTTTA
>CAZNMO010000225.1:0-7130 GCA_964574195.1 uncultured Clostridiaceae bacterium
CCATCTTGCCGCCCGACCCACCGGGACACT
The DNA here is from genome assembly GCA_964574195.1 of uncultured Clostridiaceae bacterium. Taxonomy (GTDB): domain Bacteria; phylum Bacillota; class Clostridia; order Lutisporales; family Lutisporaceae; genus BRH-c25. Next base: position 31 of record CAZNMO010000225.1, read on the forward strand.
TTGATAAGCATCAGCTTTCGATGCGCTATGTGGTAGCTGATGCCCAAACGGACTAGATTGTTCTCCGTACATCAGTCAACAGAGCGGCTTCAACTGACCCTATAATTGCCCTTGCATTGTCGAGGTCGAACCTGGTAGCCTGGCGTCTGTTAGCTTTTTGAAATTCATGCGATGGCGACCTTCGTTGATTTGTTCTGTGGTGGAGGGTTCGGTGCGAGAGGTGCTGTCTTGGGAGGGGGGGTTCCTCTTCTCGGACTGGACGCCTGGGAGCTTGCTACTCGCACATACAAAGCCAACTTCCCTGACGCCGATGTAATCACGAGCTACATCGAGCAGGTCAATGTTCAAGAACTCGGTAACAAATATCAGCCAGATGTTCTTCTGACTTCACCGGAGTGCACTTCTCACTCTATTGCGAGGGGTTCCAAACCAGGATCTGAACGCAGTCGCGAAACCGCCTTGGGAATCGTTCCTTGGGTAGAGGCGATGAATCCTCGTTGGGTTATCGTTGAGAACGTCAATCGTATGAAAAAGTGGGATCGGCATAACGAGCTTGTTCAAACTATTGAAAGTCTCGGCTACTCGGTTAGCGACCTCTATCTGAATGCAGCAGAGTTTGGGGCTGCCCAGGCCCGCAAACGGATGTTCCTTGTTTGTGACAGGGCGGGAACAACGGTTACCAAAGATCAACTTTTGGCCTTTGGAGACAACATTGCCTCGACAGCAAACGACGTTGTTGAATGGGAAGCTGGATACAAATCAAGCAAGTTGTATAAACCAGGAAGAGCAAAGGCAACTCTTGAGCGAGCCGAGAGGGCCATTGCCGAACTTGGTCGCGGAATCCCTTTTGTAATTGTCTATTATGGATCCGATTATGCGGGCGGTTGGCAAACATTGGACGTCCCACTTCGAACAATTACAACAATTGATCGGTTCGGGTTGGTCACTTGGGATGGTGACACCCCGTATCTAAGAATGTTGCAACCGAGTGAGCTTCTACGTGCCATGACAGGTGGCCAAGTTCATCAACTGCCCTATGGAAGCCGGCGGGAGAAAGTGAAGCTCTGTGGCAACGGTGTTTGCTCCGAAGTTATGGCAGCCATATTTCAATGGATAGGCGCCCAAGAGGAGCACCTTGTCCAGGAAGAAAATGCAGCCAATCTGATTGTTGTCTAGATACTTTTCGGCCCACATGGCTGGCATGCAGCACGTAAGTCGCGGGTTACGGTATCTCTTATTCTCCATGCATTTTCCCATCGGTCCTCGCTCAAGCACCGATCGCAGTTATCCCGATGATCCAGTCGGGAAAGGAGCACTGTCGTGACACGCAAGAAAATCAATTTGCGGGGGGCTGCTTATCTCGTAGCCGATCCCAAAATCGTTCACGACAACGGTCCCTGGTGAGGCAGACTCAAGCAACCCTGGCAGGTCTGACAGTATCCCGATTATCTGAGACGCACTCTGAACAGAATGCTCCTTTCGAAAATATCGCCTCGTTTGTTCTGAATACTGCCATATAGGTGCCACCTTACGAATAAAAATATCCTTGAATAACTCGATGTCAATAATAAAAGCCCTTTCACTCCCCGCAGCCGCTTTTAATCCCGTGAAATAGCTGTGATTGGTAATGATTAGGGGGACAATCGTCTTATTTTTAACGCTAAAGCCGACTCGCGATTCAAGCTCTTCTGCTCGAGTGCGAACAAACAAAATTCGCTCGGTTAGTTGTCTAATAGCTTTTTCAAGATGATTTTCTATAAAGGTTAATGCATCGTCTCGTGTTTCTGGTTTTACAGAACATTTCGCCTCATACACCACAACCGTTTCATCATCTAAAGAAATTATCCCGTCTATTTCTGGGACGCCTGATAATTCATCACGCTTTACCACCCCAAATTCATATCCGCCATTTGCAAGCAAGTCCGCTATCGTTGCCTCAAATGCATACCCCTTATCCAGGGTTTCAATGGTAATGTCTTTTCTTGATAATATTTTGTCCAATACTTTTTCATAACACATAGCATCCATCAACGATGGCATCAGATAGTAAACTTTGCCCCTTCTAAAAAGAGGAAGAAACTGGGCACTCACCGGGTGACGAGTAGCAGCGGTATCGAAAGCAAAGAGATCAACAAGCGCCTCTAGATCGGTTGTTGCACCGAGTGCCTTCATAAGGCTTCTGTAGCCGAACGAGATGATACGATCGTCGTATCGCTTTCGAATGTTTTTTCCAAATACACTGACTCTGAGTAGTGCTATTCTCTTGGCAATGAGAATGAGTTGATCGATTTGGTATTTTTTATTGCCAATAGAAAACAGACATTCCGTGCTTCCATAGACGTCTTTTAGGATGGAAATTACCGCCTGAAAATCTAGCTCGACTTCGAAGTTCGCACTTTTTTCGAAATCCACTCGAAGAAAACGATTTGTTTCGTCGTATCGATGGAAGCCTGAGGCTATAGATGCCTTCATGAGCTTATCTTCATCGTTTGGCCTGGAACCAATAAAGCTATAGTTCAAGTCACGGCATATTTCCAGTCGAGACCATTCAGGCGGATTTCTTGCGAGGAAATATAAAAACTTCTTATCCTTTGTTACAGGGCGCTTCTTTAATAATTCCGCTGCGTCACCCACGGACACATTAAGCGGCATGTAATGTCCGTGAAGTACTTCTATTATCGAATAAATGACGGAGTGGAAATTTGACAGTGACTTGAATGACTGCGCCGCATATTGGCGATTGCGCTGTGTTGGCCGGCCTGTAAATGGAATCTTCTGGCGCTGAACAAAATCCAATAAGCCACCAATGTTTGATACGATATGGCTTCGCATGGAATCAATTATTTTTTCTGGGTATTTTACCCCATCCGGGGCGGTGGAATCATCATCAATTCGCGTTACGATATTTTCAACATAAATTACCAAGTCTTCAGCGCTCAGCGTTGCAGCATGTCGCTTCGCATCTGACAGGTGCTGTTCCGCTAAATCAAAAGCGTACTGAAGAAATTTTAATACTTGGTTTACTCCCGGGCTTTCGAATTTTTGCTCTATTCTTTTCATAAGAGCCAAGCGTTCGTTTTTCTCAGCCTTAAATAGCAATCTGCTTGCCAAGAAGGAGTGGAGATCGTCCAGAGTGGCGATTGAGTCGATAATTGATGCGAGAGACTCACCAACAGCGAAGCGTTTTTTAAATTCTTTTCTCTGCCTCAATGAAATTTCGCTTGGAATGATCACATCGAGTCCCTTGTTTTGTCGACGTTCGGTATTGGGCGCGAGCTGGGTTGTGCTTTATTGATACAGCGATATCCCATCCAGCCACATTGAAACTTGTTCCTTGCTCCCGTAACCAGCAGTCCGCAACAATCGGACAATATCGATGGCTGTGACGAATATCACGGGATGTCCATCGTCAACCACTTCTTGATATGCCTGTTTATTTATATACGATGTGGTTACCAGAACACCAAATTCGCGGTGTTTTATGCGACTAATAAGCCTTGATACCTCGCGGACTCCAACGGAATTAGTTGGGCCATAACACTTGGCTTCCAATGCGAACGAAACTTCGATGGATGATGGGCCATGCCCAAGTCTCAGTGCTCCTAAACCATCTCGGCCACCGTCACGCCATGGGCGAGTCAAGTCAAGGCGGGATACGTTGCCGAGCAATAGACGGGCAAGTTCTCCCGCACATGCCTCAAAACCATACGAGTTATTTGCATATCGCTCTGCAATAACGTTTAGTAGAGTTTGATCCTCGCTCTCAAATACCAATTGTTCCTCACGTGTTCGGACCAATTGCGTTCGCGGTGCCGTCAGAGGTTTTATGGCTCCTGTATCACGCCAAGTGCGCCATACCCCAGGAGCCTTTGTGACATCCATCTTCCCTGCTTTAATAGAGTCAAGCCATTCACGGGAGATTGTAGAGCTGTCGAGGATGGTAAATGTTGCCCGATAGTTCTGGAAACGGATGCCTGCTGCTGATTTCCATATGGCGACTAAATCCTCCGTGGCTGGCATCGACGGAAACCCGGGCACTGCCAATCCTCTGAATCTGTAAGCGCGTTCAGTACCCTCGGACGTAAAGATTAAAATAGGTGGGATTTCGTCACGCCTGCCAGAATGTGCCATTTCGAACAGCCTGATCAGCAGTTCGTTCCCGAAGCGTTGTGTCTCATGAAGCTTAAGTCCAGGCTTCTTGTTGTCACCGTAATAAACAAAACAGCCGGTAGTGACATCCAGTTCATCAGGCCAGTCGGGATCAGATAGGTTTGAGCACAGGACAAGTACTGTTGGTTGCTCACGCGTGCCTCGGTATCGAAAGCCGCCTTGCCTGCTCACGCCCACTAAACGAACTAATGGATCCGCATACCCGGCCTTTTCTGTCTTATATCCCCGATATACAGCATCAATGACCAGGTCGCAGGTCTGAAGATATTGTTCGAATTGATTGGTCACTTGGTCGTCTCAGCGGATTTTATTTTTTCGGACGAACAGCGCCATATGGTCTGCTCAATTTTGGTTACACATGCCTGGATGGATTCATCAATCTCATGCTCCCAAAAACGTAACGGTATCCATCCGGCCGAGAGCAGGCTTTGGTTGGCCTCAGCATCCCTTTGGATGTTGCGTTGAAGTTTGGCCTGCCAGAAGGAGCTGTTTCCCTTCGGCATTACTCCATGTAGCGGGCATTGATGCCAGAAGCAGCCATCAACGAAGACTGCAAGGCGAGGTGTAACAAAAACCAAGTCTGGTCGTATTCGACCGATGCGGTAGCTAAGACGATAGCGAAATCCCCGAGCCCAGAGTGCCTTTCGCAATACCATCTCTGGGCCGGTGTTCGAAGAGCGTATACGCGACATCAATGCGCTACGTTTCTCGGCGGACATTACGTCTGCCATTGCTTTCCATCATCCTGTTATTTGAATGATTCCCGGGCGATTGGAATGGGTTGTGTATTTATACAACAACATGTCAGCGATTGGTTTGCGAAACCGGTAGAGCATTTTGAGATCATCGGGACATTGCCACACTTGAATGGTCACGAATCGACGCAACGATACGAGCAGAACACGATCCTTGTCGTCAATTTTCCATGGGCCCAGAGCTACCAATGCATCGTGCTGACCTTCAAGTTTCCTTGTGTCCTTTCGTTGTTTTTCACTTAAGTGTTCGCAAGGAATTTCGGCGGCGAGTAACAGGCGAATCGTTCTTGGCTTCCGTTGGGCGTGATCGCAATCTGCACCAATCTCGATCAAACGGATTTTGGTTGACTGCCGCAATTGATCCGAAGGGTTGGCGGTCGGAAGAAATTCCGAGTCAAGGAGCTGGCCAACCTCCTGGCCGCTGATGGTCTTTAGCCCATCTTCTCCGATTTCGAATACCGCACCTCTTGTAACAATATTCCTGGTCGCGGGGGAGAGTTCCACATGAAGGTGGGTATTGAGGCGACTTCGCGTGTCCGGGTCAACTTTAGGGTCGGCGTTGATCTCAGTGCTCAACGTTTCTGCGACTATATTCACGTAGTCAGCAGTACGTTTGTTTGTAGCCAGTTCGTCGATAACCAGATCAAGAAGACCCGCATCGACGCCACCGGTTGGATCTTCAATGGCGTTTTTCTCCCCTACTGCTTCGATTGTGATCTTTGCAAGAACGGTTCTTAACGCTTCGGATGGTGTTTTGCCTGAGGCCGTTGCTTCGCCGAGCGCAATCGAATGTAGAGAATTCATCGTCGAAGTTGCTGATACCCCAATCCTTGACTCCCATGCTGATACGAGGCGTAGACATGGGTCAATTGAAATCGCGTTGCTAACCGCTTGCTTTAGCTCATTGGTTTTTTGTGCCGTCTCGTTAAACATTTGCGAAAGCTTGGAGTCAATCGCTTCATCAGCTTCTGCGGGTAGAAATTGGCCCTTGCCGATAGAGGTCACATTAAGTGGGGCTGGGCGTCTGTCTTGCTCAGGGATCTTGTCAGTGCAGATTCGCTCGGAAATAAGCGGGCCGACGTCTGCGGCATGCCCGTCTACGCTTGTCCAAAGCACAACGGAATACGGGCCGCCGTTTTTCGCGACTATTGGCTTCAATACTTCGCTGATCAATATCGATGCCAAAGTCTTGGGCTCCTTACTGGCTCCAGTCATTTCCCGGATATTCAGATCGGTAACCAACATTCTCAAATGGGGGTAGCCTCCATCAGGCGGAGGGGGGGACAGCTGGTTTTTCTCATTGTCGTATAGATGCCAAACGCAAGGAATCCCAGCTAAAGTAAGGCCATTGATGATGGAAAATAGATGCGTTGGTTTGTCGTCAACGACTACAACACGGATAGGTGTAACCAAATTCATTTTTGTTAGATCCCCTTGAAACGCATCACGACTGCTGCACCATCGAAGACGTCCGGGATATCGACCTCTTCACGCAAGTCTGCAGTTGATTCCAGCGTAAGGATTCCGCCCATCTGTTCTACTACGAGATTTGCGAAATACAAGCCCAGACCCATGCCATCAGGCCGCTCGGAATAGAATGCGGTACTTCCCTTGGCGCTTGCCTTTTCGCTGAATCCTGTCCCATTGTCTACAACGGCGATCAAGCTAGAGCCATCGTCTTCACGGTAGCTGGTGACGATCCGAATGGCAGGAGGATCGGTACGTTTCTCGCGTTCTTTTCTTACTTGGCACCAGTAAAGTGCATTGTCCAAGAGATTGCCTAGGGCTCCGACCAACAAATTTGGGGCTGCTCGAATCTTGAAATCTGCCTCGTCATGGGCGGTAATAGGGGCAGAGAAAACGACTTGATGGAATTTGAATCTACTGTCTCGCAGGCGTGCAACTGTAGAAATCACTTCGCTACAAAATACTTTCTTGATCGGATTCTTGCGCAGCAAGGGGGAAAAACCGTGGAGCATGTAATAGATCTGCTCGATTTGTTTTTTGAGAACCTTCTGATCCATTCCGCGCTCAACGGTGGCAGCAAGAGCATCAACCTCGCGTTCGACCTCATGGAATATAACGGCTAGATTCAGACCGGCTGTTCCCGCGCTAACCATGACGTCCCGTAGTTGGGCGTACTCCGATTCAATTGCCTCCAGGTCTCGTTGGAAC
>CAZNMO010000226.1:0-7058 GCA_964574195.1 uncultured Clostridiaceae bacterium
AATGAGTTTAGAAGTTCTGGTTTTGTAGATCATGCTGCTGTATAATATTTCACTTCCACTCCATAGGTTTTACATACTATAGATACGTCGCATCTTTCTGCATTTGTGCAGTACATACTTGAAATCCATGTAGGTATTGGTTATAATATAGATAAAAGTCAAAGAAAGTCAAAGTCAGAAAGAGTGAGGATTATGTCAAGGATAAGCGATATAATTGAAAAATTTATCAGCGATATGATGGAGCAGGGCAATGGTGCCATAGAGATACAGAGGAATGAGATGGCCAGCCACTTCGACTGTGCTCCCTCGCAGATCAATTATGTACTGATGACAAGGTTTACGACGGAACGGGGTTATTTCATAGAGTCCCGTCGTGGCGGCGGAGGCTGCATAAAAATCAGCAGGCTTGAGGTTGACAAGGATGATTATCTTTTCAACATGCTTTCCAATAGCATAGGAAACAGTATCAACAAGGAAGGAGCTTTTGCCCTGATAGAAGCGCTTCAGAAGCAGAAACTCATAGACTCGACGGCTGTGAATATAATAAAGGCTGCAACTGACGACAGCACCCTTTCCCTTGTGGAAAAGCCTTTCAGAGATGAACTGAGGGCGGAGATCCTAAAGGCTGCAATAGTCGCAGCACTAGTTTAAGGAGGGATACAATGCTTTGTGATGAATGTGCAAAGAGACCGGCAACGGTACACATAACCAAGGTGGAAAATGGGAAAAAGACTGATATACATCTGTGTGAGCAATGTGCAATGCAGAAAAATCTTCTGAGTCTGAGCACCAGCTTTTCGGTAAATGACCTGCTGGCAGGCTTGCTGAATTCCAATACAACTTCGCAAAAGAAGGCAGATATGGTAACTGATACCGTTTGCAACATTTGCGGCCTATCGTACAGCAGGTTCAAGGAGACAGGCAGATTTGGCTGCAGCAATTGCTACAAGGTTTTTGGAGAAAGGCTGAACCCTCTTTTCAAAAAGGTTCATGGGAATACAGGGCATACAGGTAAGATCCCCAACAGGGCAGGAGGAAAAATGAAGGTGCTTCGTGAGGTTGAAAAGCTAAGGCAGCAGCTTGATGAAGCAATCAGGAATGAGGAATATGAAAAGGCAGCAGCCTTGAGAGATAAGATCAGGGAGATCAACAATGCAGGAAAGGGGGAAGAATGATGAAAGGCTGGATGCAAGGTAATGGCCCCCATAGCGATATCATATTGAGCAGCAGGATACGTCTGGCAAGGAATCTTGACGGCATACCATTTCCGGCAGGGTTGGATGCAGAAAAATCAGCAGCAGTCATGGAGAAGGTAAGGAGAAGCTTGCTGAAGGCTAAGTCCCCATTCAAATTCATGGATCATTCAATGAAGGAGCTTCCACCACTGGAAAGGCAGTCCCTTGTGGAAAGACACCTTATAAGCCCCGGACTTGCAAAGAATGGCGCAAATGGAGCCGCATTGATAAGTGAAGATGAAATGCTGAGCATAATGGTAAATGAAGAGGATCATATCAGGATACAGGCGATCCTTCCGGGTCTTCAGATCAAGAAAGCCTGGGAGCTGGCCAGCAATATAGATGATGAACTGGAACTGGAGCTTGATTACGCATATAACGAAAATTGGGGTTATCTTACCAGCTGCCCTACCAATGTGGGAACCGGCATGAGGGCATCGGTCATGGTCCACCTACCTGCCCTGAACCTTACGGGGAATATGAGCAAGATACTTCAGGCAGTTGCACATATAGGCCTTACAATACGCGGTATATATGGTGAAGGCACAGATATGGTCGGAAACATATTTCAGATATCCAATCAGATCACCCTTGGAAGGGCTGAAGAGGAGATCGTCGATAACCTTACAGCAGTGACAAACCAGATCATTGGTAAGGAGAAACAAGCCAGGAAAGTGCTTATAGGCAACAACAGGATACAAATTGAGGACAAAATATGGCGCTCCTGGGGGATAATGAAGAATTCACGGATAATGAATTCACAGGAATGCATGAAGCTGCTCTCTGATATCAGGCTGGGAGCTGATATGGGGATATTGGAGAATATGCCTCAGCAGCTTTTGAACGAAATCATGATCGAGACCCAGACGGCAAGCCTTCAAAAAGGCAGCGGCAGGGAATTAAGTCCGGAGGAACGAGACATATTAAGGGCAGAAATGGTAAGAAGCAAACTGGAAGCTTTATAGGAGGATAAGTTATGGGAGTATTTGATAAATTTACTGAAAGAGCCCAGAAGGTCATGGTGTATTCGCAGGAGGAAGCAATTGCGTTAAATCATAACTATATAGGCACAGAGCATATTTTGCTGGGTCTAATCAGAGAAGGGGAAGGTATAGCGGCCCGTGTGCTGAATAGCAAGGGCGTTTCACTTGAAGCCTCAAGGCAGCAGGTTGAGGCCGTCCTGGGCAAGGGCGAACAGCAAGTGGAGCAGATAATGGGCTATACCCCAAGAACAAAGACTGTAATAGAGTTGAGTGTTGAAGAAGCCAGAGGCATGGGACACAATTACGTGGGAACAGAGCATCTGCTGCTAGCTTTGCTGCACGAGGGTGAAGGAGTGGCTGCGCAGTTGATGCTGGCTGCCGGGCTGACTTATAACGGCATAAAGCAGGAGATACTGGCGATGATGAGCGATGAGGGGCCAAAAGGGAAGCCGACCCAGGGCCAAGCAAAAGGAGGAAGCACCCCTGCACTTGACCAGTTCGGCAGAGACCTGACTGAAATGGCAAAGGAAGGCAAGTTGGATCCTATAATCGGCAGAGAGAAGGAAATAGAACGCATCATCCAGATATTGAGCAGGAGGACAAAGAACAATCCTGTCCTCATAGGAGATCCCGGAGTAGGCAAAACCGCGATAGCCGAGGGGCTTGCCCAGAAAATCATTGAGGGCAACATACCTGAGATACTGCGGGGGAAAAAGGTAGTGACACTAGATCTTTCTTCGATGGTAGCCGGCTCAAAATACAGGGGCGAGTTTGAAGAAAGGCTCAAAAATGTAATGAATGAGATCAGGGAAGCCAAAAACATCATACTGTTCATAGATGAAATGCATACCATCATAGGAGCAGGGGGAGCCGAAGGCGCCATAGACGCGTCGAACATACTGAAGCCTGCTCTTGCAAGAGGGGAGATCCAAGCCATAGGGGCAACCACTCTTGATGAATACAGGAAGCATGTTGAAAAGGACCCGGCTCTGGAAAGACGTTTTCAGCCGGTCATGGTAGGTGAGCCTACCAAGGAGGAAGCCCTGATGATACTTGAAGGGCTGAGGGACAAATACGAAGCACATCACAAGGTTACTATAACTGATGAAGCCATAAAGGCTGCAGTAGACCTTTCAGACAGATATATAGCCGACAGGTTCCTTCCGGATAAGGCCATAGATCTGGTGGATGAAGCTGCCTCAAAGGTTAGGATAAAGCTGTTCACAGCGCCTCCGGATCTCAAGAAGCTGGAGGAGGAGCTGGCAGCGCTGGACAAGGAAAAGGCAGAAGCAATAAGCCAGCAGAATTATGAAAGGGCGGCACAGCTGAGAGATAGCATGCAGAGCCTTAAGCAACAGCTGGAGGACAGCAAGAAGAGTTGGAGCGACAAGGCTTCCTTCAAGGATGCGGTTGTTTCTGAAGAAGATATTGCAGCGATAGTATCCAGCTGGACCGGTATACCGGTAACCAAGTTGGCTGAGGAGGAATCCAAGAAGCTGCTCAATCTGGAATCAATACTCCATGAGAGGGTAATAGGGCAGGAAGAGGCTGTCATTGCAGTATCAAAAGCTATAAAGAGGGCCAGGGTAGGTTTGAAGGATCCCCAGAGGCCGGTAGGCTCCTTCATATTCCTGGGACCTACGGGAGTAGGTAAGACTGAGCTTTCCAAAGCATTGGCGGAAGCCCTGTTTGGAGATGAAAACGCTGTTATCAGGATAGATATGTCGGAGTATATGGAAAAGCATACCGTATCAAAGCTCATAGGCTCTCCTCCGGGATATGTGGGTTATGAGGAAGGCGGGCAGCTTACGGAAAAGGTAAGAAGGAAGCCGTACTCCGTGGTGCTTCTGGACGAGATCGAAAAGGCACATCCGGATGTATTCAATGTGCTTCTTCAGATACTTGATGACGGAAGACTGACAGACGGTAAGGGAAGGACAGTGGACTTCAAGAATACCATCGTGATAATGACCTCCAATGTTGGCGTGGGTACTATCAGAAAACAAGCGGTGCTTGGCTTCTCAACCTCTACCAATGAGAGGGAGGATGCTTATGAAAAGATGAAGGGCAATGTCATGGATGAGCTGAAACGCACCTTCAGGCCGGAATTCCTCAATAGGATAGATGAGATAATCGTGTTCCACCAACTGGAGGAGGAACATCTGAAACAGATCGTAGAGCTTATGCTCAAATCCCTTTTCGGCAGGATCCGCGAGATGAATATCAGCATTGAGGTGACTGACAAGGCGAAGCTGCTGTTGGTAGAGAAGGGTTATGACCAGGCATACGGTGCAAGGCCATTGCGACGAGCCATACAGAAGCTGGTTGAGGATCAGCTGTCGGAGGAAATGCTAAAGGGTGTGATAAAATCCGGATCTGATGTTCTGATCGATGCGGAGGAAGGAAATCTGGTTTTCAAGAACAAATAATATAAAGGGGCTGTTGCGCAATTTTCCATTATGCGGCAGCTCCTTTTTTTTCTGCAGCGTTTATTCGCCGCAAATTATATAGTATGGCTATAGTATAAACTAATATAGTATAATATAAATGAGCTTATGTGAAAAAAATGAGAATTTAATGGGAATGCTTGAATAATAAAAGAGAAATATGAAGTATTAGATATGGAGGTAACAACTGCATATCCAACTGCTTATTTATATTTTATGAGGTGTTTTGATGGCAAGGTTAAAGACGAAATTTGTCTGCAATGAATGTGGCAGCGAATCCCCCAAGTGGATGGGGAAGTGTCCGGAATGCGGACAGTGGAACACTTTGGTAGAAGAGGTCGAGCAAAAGGAAAACCAGGTAAGGGATAGGCTTGTCGGGGTACTGTCAAAGCCTGAATCTCTTTCGGACATCTCTGATAATGTTGAAGAACGGTTGAGCACCGGAAGTGCAGAGCTGGACAGGGTAATGGGCGGCGGTATTGTCAAGGGTTCCCTGGTATTGGTCGGAGGTGACCCGGGGATAGGAAAATCCACCCTTCTGCTTCAAATATCAAACAATATAGGCAGAAAAGGCTTGCGGGTGCTGTACATATCAGGAGAGGAATCAGCTGCTCAGATCAAGCTGAGGGCTTCAAGGATGGACGTAAAGTCAGGAAATATATTCCTGGTGTCTGAAACCAATACCCGGAATGTAGATGCATATGTAAAGGATATCAAACCGGATATATTAATTGTGGACTCCATACAGACCATGTACAATTCCGAAATATCCTCGGCTCCGGGAAGCGTCAGCCAAGTCAGGGAGGCAACACTGGGCTTCATGAAGATAGCAAAGCAGGACGGCATTGCTACCTTCATAGTAGGGCATGTCACAAAACAAGGCGCCATAGCAGGCCCCCGTGTACTTGAACATATGGTGGATACTGTGCTGTATTTTGAAGGGGAGACCCATATGTCCTACAGGGTGCTCAGAGCTGTCAAAAATAGATTTGGTTCGACAAATGAAATAGGGATATTTGAAATGGGTGACAAGGGTCTGTCTGCGGTGTCCAACCCTTCGGAAATGCTTTTGTCGGGCAGGATGAAAGGGGCATCAGGCTCTTGTGTAATATCGACCATGGAAGGTACCAGGGCAATGCTGGTGGAGGTTCAGGCGCTGCTCAGCCATACCAGCTTCGGAGTGCCTAGGAGGAATGCCACAGGAGTCGACTATAACAGGGTCATGCTGCTGATGGCTGTCTTGGAGAAAAGAGTCGGCATGCAGCTGGGGAGCAGTGATTCATATGTCAATGTAGTAGGCGGTATAAGACTCAACGAACCTGCCACTGATCTGGGAATAGTCGCAGCCATTGCATCCAGCTTCAGAGACAAGGAAATTGATGAAGGAACAGTGATCATAGGTGAAGTGGGGCTTGCCGGAGAGGTCAGAGCAGTCAACTTCATGGAAAAGCGGGTCAATGAGGCTGCGAAGCTGGGCTTCAGACGTTGCATAGTACCCAGAAACAATATCAAGAAGTTGGAGGTACAATCCGATATAAAGGTTATAGGGGTGTCAAGTGTCAATGAGATGCTTGATGTAGTTTTTGATTGATAGACAAAATCTGTTTAAGCATCGCTGAAACAGATTTCTGTTACCTTAATTTTCTTTGCGGCGAAACAAATATACATTAGTGTTTATTCGCCGCAAATTGTACAGGGGAAGAGCTCCGGATCTTAAATGCGATGGGATATCGCACAGCAAGCGGGAGGATAAATAGGAGGGTAAATAAATGAGGGATGAAGTGAGCAGAGAGGATGGACTACAGGGTTGCCTCAGGATGATCGCTCCGGGAACCCCCTTGAGGGAAGGTCTGGAAAGCGTTCTGAAGGCAAAGACAGGTGGACTTATTGTAATTGGAGACAGCAAGGAAGTCATGTCGCTGGTGGATGGCGGCTTTCATATCAATTCGGACTTTTCTCCGGCTTATTTGTACGAGCTGGCAAAGATGGACGGAGCAATCATACTTAGCAGGGATGCGAAGAGGATATTATATGCCAATACACAGCTTATACCTGACCCCTCCATTCCGTCCTCGGAAACAGGCATAAGGCACAGGACTGCAGAAAGGGTGGCCAGGCAGACCGGTGAACTGGTGATATCCATTTCCCAAAGAAGGAACATCATCACGATATATAAGGGTTATCTCAAATATGTACTGAAGGACCTCAGTATAATATTGTCCAAGGCTAACCAGGCCCTTCAGACTCTGACAAAGTACAAGTCTGTGCTGGACAGAACGCTTGTAAACTTGGGAGCTCTTGAATTTGATGATATTGCCACAGTACTGGATGTTGCGCAGGCGGCATGGCTCGTGATATTTATTCTGCGGAATCAACATGTTGCATTTATGGCC
>CAZNMO010000227.1:0-7009 GCA_964574195.1 uncultured Clostridiaceae bacterium
TAGGCATAATGACCATGGCAAAATAAAAATCGAACTCAGAGGATGGTTCACAGTACAGGCTTCCGGTGTTAAGCACAATGTATATTTATCCATGCAGCCCAACAATGATTTTGACAAGAGCGAAGAAGGTATACATAATCTGGAGTTTGCAACCGATGAAGCATATAATAGCAAATACTTCATGTGGCATACACAAGAAGGAATTCATATTCAAACCTCATCAGAGAAACGTAGCGATGTCACGAAGGCTGAATCATGGATGCTGGATTATACATATGTTGACCGCCATTTAACGTCGGAAGATTATTTAGCACTGGTTAAGGAAGATAACGACTTTGATCACTTTACCGAACAGGAATTATTATGAGCTTGGAGATAAACTGTTTTTAGTTTGCATTGTCGAGTTTGGAAAAATAGAGTTCGTAAAGTTGGCTAATGAGGATAAGATTTTTTCCACACTTTGGATTGCCCCCGACAGAATAATGGTAGAAGGCGAATATAGGCAATATACGCCTATAGATCGGAAAACAACCGTGAATGAGGATTTCTTTAAAACATTCTTTTTACGAAGTAACAAGATAGAGGAGCTTATCGGGGAAATCGGACAGCCAAATGGAGATAATCATAATCACTTTTATCAATATTACAAGATTTCTGATAATCGGTTTATCGTGTGCGAGTGTCACGCCGATGGCCAAAATATCATAGGATGTTACGTCGCAAACGCCGATAAAAAGTTGTACACAATTTGGGAAAAAGATGGCAGCAGATAACAAAATGATTATTCTGCACCTAATTAAAACTCTGTTGGCAAAAGTTAAGAAGTAATGTCCTTCGCCTAGGCACAGGGCTCGGACCGTCTTGCTAAAAAGTATCCGCGATACTTTTCTTAACGCTCAACGCATTTTCTTATTAATAACAGGCTTAAGTATTGGTTTTAATTTACTTCTTAATCCTCATTGAATAAGGTCTAAAACTTCACTGTCAATCCAGGCATTTTCTTCTTGCTGATAATGAATAACCATTTGCCTTAATAAATCCTTATAGTCTTTTACCCAAGGAATAACTGCAATTAATTCATTTTGAGAATAAACCAAAATTGAAAAATCAAACAATTTGATACGTAACATATTCCTTTTCTCAATATGAGTAATGTCCCGCCATTTTATCTTTGTGCTTTTCATTAGGCTTTTACATTGTACCCCTTCCGTATCCAACGAGTAACATTTAACCAAATTATTTATCATGAGAAAAATGGTAAAAATGAGACATGATAAAAATACAATATCAAAGCAGGGTACATGAAAAATATAACAATCCAAAACCTTTATCATTATGATAAATAGAACTGCTATTAATCCAGCTATATGTACCTGATAATTGAGTTTATATTTCGTTTTCATTAATATCCCCTTTAAAGTTATGTATTTCACAGCTATAATTTATAGCAATGGATACAATTATTCAATATTATAAATAAAAAAGCCACGTCTTGATGTAAATCCTGAGTATTAATGGATATTACATAATCTAGCTACCTTTGGAGACATTAACCTCGGGAGGTGAAACATATGAGAGGAGAGACCAAGCAATCAGATGTTGAAAGAGATACCTACAGTGGTGCGTATGAGATGGGCATGGAAGCCGATGAAGATGCCCATAAAGTAAAATTAAAAGATGACGGAAATCTAACTCGGCAAATACTGAAAGCTATAGGATTTGAAACTTTGCAATCAGAAAAAATTGAAAACGAAGAATCTAAAAAATAAGACTTTATATATAGAACTTGATGGCCGCTCGGAAGCCTTCTTATGAAGACAATTATCATAGTTTTGAACGGGATCAAGTTCTATTTTTATGGGTAAACTGTATTAAACTACCGGTTCGCCAATAGTTTGTTTGTGCCCATATAGGGGAATATAAGGATTGCCAACCCATACTAGTAGCATTCCAGTGTATTGATTAAATGCTGACGAAACAATTAATAGCAAATATAAAAAACTAATTACTTCTGAGAGCTTGAAATTTATTATTTATCCATAATACCTCCGTATTGAATAATATCTCAAAAATTAAAATACGAGCCATAGGAAACTAAACTTAGATTACAAGTTTCTAGGAATTGCCTTTTATATTTTCGGTGTGAATGTTAATATGGTTCCGTTGTAACCAACCGCTACATACTTTGAACCATTCCATGCAATACCAGTTATTTGGTTATCTGTATTCGTTATCATTTTTGTCCATGTAATTCCATCCAACGATGAGTATATTATCCCATTGTTACCATCACTTTCAGATCCATATGCCAGGTATCTTTCACCTGCCCATATAATGCCTGTGAAGAGTAGATTATTTTCTACTAAATCAATTTTCTCCCAATTTGAAGAATCGTTTGAATATAATAATCCCTCGACATCAACCTTAATATAGTTCTTTCCATTGGTTGCAGTACTGTCGTCTTTTATAGCAGTGGCATCAATTGGAAAATCCGGTGGCACTTTTTCTGTTTTCTGATACCATGTAATACCGTCCGCTGATGCAAAGATCACCGCATTAGGTCTAGTTATAAGAGCATAACATATTGCAATAAATTTATTATCATACCAGATAATATCCTGAAAACTTAGATAATAAGCTTTTATGGAATAGTCCCACATGCTTCCATATTCTGAGAAATAAACATTATTCGAATAATCGGGGAAAGCGAATATGTTGTCATTGCACATAACGAAACCGTTAATATATTCATCCTCGGCAGATATCTTAATTTTTGTCCAATTTACTAAATCATTTGAAAGGTAAAGATCATTATAAGCAGCATAAACATATCCACCTTTTGTTTTACCCACGCTCGTTATAAGCATTGGATTTGTCGTTATTTCCTGCCATATCTTAAGATCTTTAGATGTAATTATCCCATAACTCCCTTCAGCGCTTCCGGGTTCCACAAAACCAACTGATACAATAGCGATACCATTATCAATCATTATATCTGTAAATTTGCCATAATCTCCCACGTACTGGCTGTCCCAGGTTTTGCCGTCCTTTGATAAGTAAATGTAGGATCGATTGGAAAAAATGTCACCCCCGATAGCAATATAATATTGGCCATTATGAACGATTTTTTCAAACGTGAATTGATCGTTATATAAACACGACGTCCATGTTTTACCGTCTTGAGATATATCAATCTCATTTTTATTATTTGAAATAGCTATATATTGATTATCTTCGTAAAGAAGGTATGTAAAATCAGACTGAATGTTTGAATTATTTAATTTCCACTTTTTACCGTTAGTTGATGTTAGTATTACCCCTTCATCTCCAACGGCCTTAAATTCCTTACCATTCCAGATAATATACCTCAAGCCACTAGTTGTCCCAGTTGAAACAGTATCCCAATCCTTTGCATTTGTTGAAGTGCTTATTACACCGTCACTACCAATTAGAGCATAGATACCTTTTCCATACGCAATGCAATTATATCTTGGTATTTTGAAGGTATTGATATTGGTCCATGTAATGTTATTTTTCTCTGATGAGCAACCCATGAAAGTGGCAATGAGAAATATACCTAAGATAAGCACCGTAAATTTTTTTATTATCATTCTATACCCTCTTTTTCCTATTAAATCTAAATCGCTTTCTGTACTGGTAGTAATTATTGCTATAATGCGCAGCTCAATTTGATGTCTTGTTATTAATTTCTAGATCAGATGGCAACCATGGGCTTATTCTCATGATCTCATCATCAAATTGGAAACCAGATTCCCTCAAACATTCAATACTATTTATACTTTAATTCATCGACAGAAGAACCTATGCTGGAAATATTATATTCAAGAGATTTAACGCTCAATTCGAGGGAATACATTCTGTCCTTTAAATCATGTTGTTTCTCCTCTATACTATTTAGACGAGTATTGTATATTCTCAATGCCACAATTGCCTCTACCATCAGTTCCTTTTCGTTTAATGCCATTAATGCATCTTTTTCTGTTTGGATCCGTTCTCTTTCTTTTCTTGCTTCTTCTTCAGCTCTTTCTCTTTCTATACGCGCACGTTCTTCCCTTCGCCTATTGTTTTCTTCTTTAGCATCTTTTAATTTGTTTTTTGCTTTTTCCAACATTCCTTTGGCTCTCCTTATTTCTGATTTGTGTATGAGCATCATTATCTTTAGTACGAAGCCGTAATATGACGATTTGAATATAAATAATATGACAAAGCCCCGTGTCCTGGGTTTTAACATAATGTGAATAAATCAGCTTTTGCGTTTATTGTTCCGTTTGACCATTTCAATCACTTCTTCAATTGTGTAGCCATCTGTTTTACTGTGCAATACCATATGACAATTTGGGCAAACTGGACGCAAATCGTTTATTCTTGTTAACTTCCAATTATAGACGCAATACCTCCCTGACCGAACTTCGTGTTATAGATAAAACACCTACCTGGCCAAGCTTAATGTTATATAATTGAAATGTTAATAAAAACGGGTAACACGCATGCATTACCCAGAAGCATTTTGGCATTCCAACTATTTACATTTTACGACAATGATTCTAACTATTCAATATATTAAATGAAAAGGAAACAATAAAAAACCACGCTTCAAATTATGAAAAATGGCTAGTTTTGTTGGGAACCATAACTTTTCCTACCCCAAAAAAGAACCAAATTATTCATTGAACCATCCCCGCGGTGGTTCTTTTTTTTATGTGAGGAGTGCTAAACCAATTTTGTTGAATGTTGGAATATTTTGGAGTATGATTGAAGAAAAAAGGAAGCGAGAATAACATGGAAAAAAGATATCAGGTTTTTGTCAGTTCGACTTTCGAGGATCTGCAGAGAGAACGCAAATAGGTAATGCAAGCGCTTTTGGAACTTGATTGTATTCCTGCTGGTATGGAGTTATTTCCCGCATCCAACGAAGAACAGTGGTCCTTAATAAAAAGAGTTATTGATGATTGTGATTATTATGTATTGATTATCGGTGGGCGATATGGATCAGTCGATTCTGATGGGATGGGCTACACAGAAAAGGAGTACCGTTACGCCGTTGAAAACAATAAGCCCGCTATTGCTTTTTTGCACAAAGAACCAGGCAAAATTAGTGCAGCGCTAAGTGAGCAGACTCCAGATGGGAAAGAGAAGTTAAAGGCCTTTCGAGAACTGGCTCAAAAGAAAATGACACGGTATTGGACAAACCCGGATGATTTGGGAAGCGTTGTATCGCGTAGTATGATTAAGTTAATTAAACAGTTTCCAGCCATAGGATGGGTTAAAGCTGATAGCATAGCTGATGACAATTCTATAAAAGAAATTTTAAAATTGCGAAAAGAAAATGACGACCTAAAAAATCAGATAAGAGTTAATCAAATTCAGGCACCTGCTGGCTCAGAATCACTTTCACAAGGTACTGACAATGTTATCATTCAATTAAAATTTGATGCTCAAAAAAGTCCATCTAAGATAGTCAAGAGTTCCATTTCTGCTACTACAAACTGGAATAATCTATTTTCCGCTGTTTCTCCTTATCTGACAAATGAATGTACGGAATATATTATGAAGAATACAATTGTAAATTCAATCAAGAATGGAATGACGGACAAATTAAAAGAATTGAAGCAGGAAAAAGAGTACAAATCATATAGACGATTTGATATTTCTGATACTGAGTTTCAAAAAATTAAGATTCAGTTTAAGGCCCTGGGTTTAATAAGGCAAAGCACAAAAAGCCATAGCTTGAAAGATACTGATAATTACTGGACTTTAACTGAATATGGTGATCACATCATGACTCAACTTATTGCAATAAATAAAGTATAAGGCTGATTTCTTTGCCGTTATGTTTATAACGTTTAATTAAATCTCTTATAAATCAAATAATTTGTCAGGAGCAGGTGTATCGTTTTGATTAAAAATTTTAAAATAATTATTCTTACTGTATTGTTTATAGCTATAAGTTTTTTAGTTGTTCCAATGCTGTTTGGTTACAAATTTGGATATTATAGAGAAGTAACCTTAAATTTTGATGCAATAACCGCTATAACTCAAATTGTTGCAACTCTACTAAGTGCATATCTAACATATTTGATAATTAAGCAAACCGAAAGAATATCGAAAGCACAATCTCATCTGGAGGAGTTATCGCTCAGAAACCAAACAGATTTGCAAAAAAGACAAATAAAGATAGACTTGTTTAATCATAGAATAATTGTATTGGAAGGTGTACAAAGAATAATTACCTACATTGAAATAATATATAAAACTGATTCATTTGATGAAGAGCTATCTGATAAAATTGCAGATATATTAAAAATCCATTCCGGCATAACTTCCGCTGATTATCCAGATAGAATTGATATCTCACCAATTTTTAGGTCGAAATTTATATTCAGTGGTGACTTGCTTAAAGCAATACAAGTAGTAATTAGTCAATACACAGAATTAAATTCTAGATTAACTGTTATGTCAATGGATGGAATTAAAGATAAATGGAAAGTAGAAACTTATCATTTAGTCATGGATAATTGCAAAAATATATTATCTTACCGTTCGATAATTGAGCAATTAGGTAAAATGGAATTAAATATAGCAGATTATGAAAAATAAAATATCATATATTTTGAATAATTATTGGTGGTACTCCTTGGTGTAAATCCCGAGTAATATTTTCGCTTTTAATCACAAAATCTTGGTCGTTATTTGGCCTTTATTCCTATCAATAACGACCAAACAACGACCAAACCGCGAAAAAGACAAGAGCATAAAGGAAATCAAAAACCCTGCAACTGTTGAAAATGCAGGGTTTATTTTGGCACTCCCGAGATGATTTCGCAAGTGCACCGTAAAGATTTTTATCTTGCACTTGCCGTCCATCGCCCCAGCACAGGGCTCGGACCGTCTCACTAAAAAGTATCCGCAATACTTTTTTAACGCTCGACGCATTTTCATGTTCGAATCATCTCTTCAAGAATAATCAGACCCTGCAATCGTAAAAAAA
>CAZNMO010000228.1:0-6860 GCA_964574195.1 uncultured Clostridiaceae bacterium
TTCGATCCTGAAGCTCTCCACATCCTCCTTCAGCACCTTGAAGGAGCTCTCCACCTCCGGAATGACAGACTCATCATCAGCCTCCATTCCAAGCTCTATAAGCACCTCAATATCCTCATACTCCCTTTTCAGCCCATTTATCTTATCAATCTTGTTATTGAGGAACTTGATCTTCTTAAGCACCTTTCCAGCATTATCAGCATCATCCCAGAAATTTTCCTGGTGCATTTCCTGCTCTAGCTCAAATATCTGCTCCTTTACGACCGTCAGGTCAAAGTGACACCTCAATTTCCTTAATTGCTGTCTCTATCTCCGACAGCCCAGATTTATACTGTTCCAATTCCAACATAGTATGACCTCCTTGTATTCTACGACATTACGAATCTGCCCCACAGCATTTCTTATACTTCTTACCGCTTCCGCAGGGACAAGGATCGTTTCTGCCTATTTTATCTTCCTTGACCACAGGCTTCCTTACTCCCTCTTCCTGGTTGGTTGTTACAGGCTCTGCAACCTTCTCCCTCTTGGGGATGTTCGAGGTATTAATATTATATATGAACCTTACAGTATCCTCTTTTATATTTTTTACCAGCTCATTAAACATGTCAAAGCCTTCAACAGTATAGGCCTGAACCGGATCCTGCTGTCCATAAGCCCTCAGTGAGATTCCCTCCCTGAGCTGATCCATTGCATCAATATGGTCTATCCACTTGGTATCAACGGACCTGAGAAGAGCTACCCTTTCAAGCTCACGCATGATTTCCGGCTCTATCGGAGCTTCTTTCTTTTCATATATCTCCATAGCTTTCGCAATTATGGCTTCCTTAAGCTCTTCTCTGGTGAAGCTCAATAGGGTATCCATGGTAAAGGAATTTTTGGGAAGGAACATGGAGTAAAGATAATCCATAAGTCCTTTGAGGTCCCATTCTTCAGCAAATTCGCTGCCTACTGTATGGTTTGCAACCGCATCCTCGATTATCTCTCGGGTCATTTGCATTATGTCTTCCCTGATATCCTCACCAAGCAGCACCTGGCGCCTCTGACCGTATATAACTTCCCTTTGCTTGTTCATTACATTGTCATATTGCAGTACATGCTTTCTGATGTCAAAGTTTCTGCCCTCTACCTTCTTTTGGGCATTCTCTATGGATTTTGAGAGCAGTGAATGCTCTATTGTCATATCCTCTTCCATTCCGAGGGTTTCTACAAGCTTCATTATCTTTTCAGAGCCAAAGAGCCTCATCAGGTCATCCTCCAAGGATATGAAGAACCTGCTGGAGCCCGGGTCACCCTGCCTTCCGGCACGCCCCCTCAGCTGATTGTCTATACGTCTGGATTCATGCCTCTCAGTACCAAGTATATGAAGACCACCTACATCCTTGACTCCATCACCCAGCATAATATCCGTACCTCTACCGGCCATATTGGTTGAAATAGTCACCATCCCACGCTGACCAGCCTGAGCTACTATCTGAGCTTCCTTTTCATGGTACTTGGCATTCAGCACCTCATGGGGCACGCCTCTTCTTTTCAACATGTCGCTGAGCATTTCTGAGGTCTCAACCGATATCGTACCTACAAGCACCGGCGTTCCTGCTGCATGCAGCTTTACTATTTCCTCAACGACCGCATTGAACTTCCCCTTTTTGTTCTTGTATACCGCATCAGGATTGTCTATCCTGATCATCGGCTTGTTGGTCGGTATCTCAACTACATCCAGGTTGTATATTGCCCTGAACTCGCCTTCTTCAGTCTTTGCTGTACCTGTCATACCTGCCAGTTTGTTGTACATCCTGAAATAGTTCTGGAAGGTTATTGTCGCCAGGGTCTGTGATTCCCTTTCGACCTTCACTCCTTCCTTGGCTTCGATGGCCTGATGCAAACCATCGCTGTATCTTCTCCCGAACATAAGCCTGCCAGTGAATTCATCAACTATGATGACCTGCCCTTCCTTTACCACGTAGTCAATATCACGATTCATGAGATTCCTTGCCTTAAGAGCCTGGTTTATATGGTGCTGTATTTCCATATTGTTGGCATCGGAAAGGTTTTCCAGGTTAAAAAATCTTTCAGCCCTTTCCACGCCTTCCTCTGTGAGTACTATGGTATGAGCTTTCTCATCTATGGTAAAGTCTGTTTCCTTCTTAAGCCCTCTAACAAAGGTGTCTGCTACAAAGTAAAGCTGTGTGGATTTCTCACCTACACCTGAAATTATAAGTGGTGTCCTGGCTTCATCTATCAATATGCTGTCAACCTCGTCGACAATAGCATAATTCAATTCCCTTTGAACCATCTGATCCTTGTAGATGACCATATTGTCCCTCAGGTAGTCAAAGCCGAATTCATTATTTGTTCCATAGGTTATATCAGCAGCATAGGCCATCTGCCTTTGCTGTTCATCGATCCCATGTATGATCAGTCCCACCGACAATCCAAGGAAGTTATACAGCTTAGCCATCCATTCACTCTGATAGCTTGCCAGATAGTCATTGACAGTTACCAGGTGAGTACCCTTCCCTGTAAGTGCATTCAGATACAGCGGTAGGGTCGCCGTCAGGGTTTTACCTTCACCGGTCTTCATTTCTGCTATCCTGCCCTGGTGCAGTACTATTCCCCCGATGAGCTGCACATCAAAGTGTCTCTGCCCTAGCACTCTCATCGATGACTCCCTTACTACCGCATAGGCTTCCACAAGCAGATCATCCAGAGTCTCCCCTTTTGAAAGCCGCTCTTTGAATTCCACCGTCTTGTTCTGCAGCTCTGAATCTGTCAGCGCCTTCATGGATGGTTCCAGTTGATTGATCTTCTCAACTGTTTTCATTATCTTTTTTATTTCTTTATCATTTGGGTTACCAAATATTTTATCTAAAATCATCATTATCTCTCCTTAAAATTATTGTGGCAATAGGCTATGGGCTATAGGTAATAGAAGAGAGTGTCTTAAACATTCTGTTCTGCTGCCTATATCCATTTTATTCATATAAGGAGATAATCAAAATACTGCATTTTTCCATATATTTTTCTGTAATAACAGGTAGTTGATGCATATTGGGAGTAGTATCAACAGCATTACAAGGGCACTGATACTATACGAGACGGTATTTTCCGTCCAGTTGTCCAGAAATTCTCTGAAGCTTTCATTATTTGTAACGTTTTTTTTCACAAGCTGATCTGAGGATACTCTTATATCCTGGAGCAACAGCTTGTTGGTCGATATAATATCTATGATGGTCTTTCTCCCCAGCTGGACGATACTGTCTGTGTCAAGCCTTTCGGATGAGCCTGACAGTACTGTAAAGACCATGAAAAGAAAAGCGGCATATCTCTTCAAATTTTTATAATTGCTGTACATCATATATTCACCTTCTATCTTGAAAAAGAACATCTCAGTATATATACGTATTTTATCCGGATATGTTCCTGATTTTTTGCATACACAATATTGTACCATAGTTTCAATCTTTAGTCTGCATCAAATTTGAAAAACAAATTCAGGCCGTTTCACCACAATAAATTCATGACAAAAGAAAATCTGTTTCAGCGAAGCCTGAACAGATTTTTGTAAACTATTTCTTAAATTTCTTTATCATTATCTCCTGTATGTACAAGAAAACTCCAATTGCCATGATAACGTCGCCTAAACTGAATATCTTCGGCCTCGGGTAAGGCTTTGAAAGCACGAGTATATCCCCAAGATACCTGAAAACAGTTTCGTTTCCCATCAATGTATGTGTAATAACATGTCCGTCTCTTATGGCAATCATATTATCAGCAAGACCGATGCCCACCATTGATTCACCCGATACCGGCATCTGCCCGCCATTGGCCATTATAACCAGAAAGTTCAGGAATATACCGGCAGCTATAAACTTGAAGCCCAATGTGCTTCTGTTGAAATACAAGCCTATAAACAGCAGCGTATAAGAAAGCAGATGCACCCAAAAGACATTATCACGAAAGAATACGTAACCCTTCTCTGCCATATATACTGAAGCAAATTCCACAAAAAACCCGGAAACAAAAAAATACCATTTCTCTAGGTTGGCGTCCTTCATGTTCGTAAAGCTTCCGCCTCTCAACTTTCCTACAACTACTGAGGTGCCTACACTCTCAATCAGCAAATTGCATCAGCTCCTTTTCCTCACGCACCATCCTAATAAAAGCATCTGCAAGCTTGCTGTCAAATTGGCTCCCTTTTCCGTTCTCAATTATCTGAATAGCTTCCTCCACTGTCATTGCACTTCGATATGGCCTTTCTGAGGTTAGGGCGTCAAATACATCGGCAAGGCTGAGTATCTGCGACTCCAGCAATATTTCCTCACTTCTGCGTCCCTCGGGATAGCCTGTCCCATCATATCTTTCATGGTGGTTGAGAATAATCTTCGATGCTTCTTTAAGAAAGCTTATATCCTTTATGATCTTAACACCGATTTCAGGATGCTGCTTTATCCTGTCATACTCATCGTCTGTGAGTCTTCCGGGTTTATTGAGTATCCCTTCCTCTATGCCAATCTTACCAATATCATGCAGCTCTGCAGCTATTCTCAGGTTCTCTATCCTTTTCTCAGATAATCCAAGTCGTTCAGCCAGCCTGCAGGAGTATCGGCCGACCCTCATGGAGTGTCCATTTGTATAGGGGTCCTTTGCCTCAACCGCCTGGGACAGTGATTTTACCGTATCTATATATATCTTTTTCATGTCGATATAAAGCTTGAAAGAATAGCGTGCAAAAAGAAGTGGACCAAAGAACAGCAAAACTCCCAATATCCCATAATTAATATATGCTAGCGCCATTAATATTCCAAGCGGTGCCACCGAGAAGTAATCCCTGACCACCCATGATATTTCTTTAAAGAAAAAGTGGAATATTCCTTCACCAGTTATAAAGTGTGTAAGCCCCGACATGATTCCTGCATTTACCAAAACGTATACAATTATACTTGCAATAATCGCATATACAGTCGAGTTTAAATCTATATTTCCTGGTAAACCACCAAGTTTGATATAGCAAAGACCTGATAGTCCAGCGGATAAAACTGCAGTTGCACCATTAAACAAGGTCTTTTCTAAAGGAACATTAAATGCATGGTAATATCGTCCTTCGTGATTTATTATCCTGAACATCAATCCAATACCGGTAATCCATGCAGCTTCTGGGACCCCAAATATTACAATTGCTGATAATCCTATAGCAAAGCCCATGGATAAAGCTCTTTGACCTGGTGTAACGACAACCAAAGACTCAGCAATTATTGATAAAAGCGCAAAAGTAACAATACCTATTAAGTCAATATCAATAATTAAATTCTTGGTATAATACAAAAAAGCTAGACTCAGCAATACTATAAATGCTACATATGCTTTAAGTTTAGTTGACATTTTCCACCTCATAAAAATAAATATGGCCGACAATATAAAGTTAGATTCTAGAACCAGGAAATGTGTGCGCCTCCGGCTAATACCAGAGTAAGTATTGTCATAAGGATACCAAATACCTTTTTCACTGTTTGCCCTCCTGTTTTCAAGGCTCTGCCCTTCCGCTAGTTAAGCAGGCAAACACTCCGCTAATAACTCTGCTACTGATTAATATGTCGGCCATATAGTTATCATTTGTTATGCTACTGTATTAATTTTTCTGTTTACTGCCGATAGCACTGACTTTACTGCAGATTCATTTTCATCAAGGGCTATTATCGAGCAGCCGGATAGGGACTCCTCCACGTTATCCTGGGAGAACCCCACCAAACAAATATATATATCCTTGCCCGAAACCTTAATGGTCTCCATAGCCTCCAAATATAGTATGCCTCCCAAGCCCATATAAGCCTCGAGGGCCGCTAGAGTTGCTTCCGCAACTGCTTTAGGCCTGTTGGACTTGGATTTTACTTTTTTGCTCTTTCCTTCATAGATCTTATCCTCATATGATAGTACAACTGTTGCTTCTACCATATTGTCCACGTTCTTTACAGCAATACTATCTATCCTCACTCTGGCTTCCTTATAATCTGATTCGCTTATCTGTGCAATGCTTATTTTCTTATAATCCACCGAGATGTCGAACTTGGCATTAATAGCTGACTGAATGTCTCTGACCATTTGTTTGATGTTCTTGCCCACTGCGGCCAGGACATGTATTTCTTCTATATTGGCGGCTTCATCGCATACCACACTGCAGTTCATTATATCAGGAAGCTTGCATATAAGCTCTTTAACATCATTCTGTAAAGATAATTTCTTACTACTCAAAGAGTATTCCTCCTCCAGTGATTTCTTCGCATTTTCTAATTAGACCATATTCTATCTAAAAACTAAAATTCCTTCAAGATTTATATAAATCACTGAAAAAGAATTACTAACTAGGCATTAAGTACTATATATATAATAATCACTACCAATTATGCATTTCTACTATATTCCTTACTATTCTACCATATTTGTTATAAATTGTCAGTAACGATTTGACAAAAGAAAACAGCCGGTTTTTCCGGCTGTTGTTGATCAGAACTCTGGTTCGATTAAACCGTAGTTTCCGTCCTTTCTCTTATAAACTACATTGACCTCTTCAGTTTCTGCATTTGAGAATACAAAGAAGCTGTGTCCCAGAAGCTCCATTTGAAGTACTGCTTCCTCTATAGGCATTGGCTTCATGGCAAATCTCTTGGTCCTTACGATCCTTACCTCTTCGTCTTCTGAATCGTCAATCGGTGGGGCCCAATTTTCAAACTTTATATTGCCATCCTTATTTCTTTTTTCCAGCTTGGTCTTCTGGCGCCTCATCTGCCTTTCCAATTTCTCTACCACGTTATCTATGGAAGTATACATATCAACGGTAGCTTCTTCTCCTCTTAAGATAACACCAT
>CAZNMO010000229.1:0-5899 GCA_964574195.1 uncultured Clostridiaceae bacterium
TTATAGCTACTTCCAATTACATCGGAGACAAAGAACAGGTTGAAGCCTTATCCACAGGAAAATGGACTGAATACAACTCAATCATTTTTGCTGAGCTTTCTCTTGTTTATGACGGAACACAGACTATTGAGCAGGCAGCTGCAAACATAGATAAGAAAGCCAATGAAACACTTTTTAAATAATATAGGATAACAGAAGTTTTATTTGCAAAGCAGTTATCTCACTTGGCAGCCTGCCAAGTGAGATAACTATTATATAGTGCCTCGTAACGTATATCACTTCTAGGGCAGAGCGAGGCACCAATCAGATGAAGTGCATTTTTAACACTTGAATACAAGAAATCGGCTGTGTTAAAAAGCACTAGAATAGGGGGTTCAGAATGAACAGTGTCACTACTGCAGCATTAAATAAAAAAACTAAAAAACATATGACACTTCAGCGGAAAGATGCATTATCAGGGTATATGTTTATTGCCCCGGCTTTAATAAGCTTATTGATCTTTATGGTGTATCCGGTTATTGCTTCTTTTGTAATAAGCGGCTTTGACTGGGGGATATTAACTGCTCCAAAGTTTATTGGCTTGGAAAACTATAAAACACTTTTTAGAGATCCAGTATTCCTGGAATCCTTAAAAAACACCTTTACATGGGTCATCATGTATGTGCCTGTTTCGATCCTTGCTTCTTTGATCGTTGCTCTTGCCATGGATATGCCTCTTAGAGGTATAGGCTTTTTCAGAACAATGTTTTACCTTCCGGTCATGACGCCAATGGTTGTATGTGCGTTGCTGTTTGTTTGGATTTATAACACTGATTTCGGTGTTTTGAACTATATATTATCATTTGTCGGAGTTCCTCCCGTCAGATGGCTGACTGATAAAAACCTATCACTTATTTCTATTGCATTGATGTCAGTATGGAAGCATTCGGGTTACAATATGCTTATTTTACTTTCTGCACTACAAGGCATTCCCGAAAGTCTTTATGAGGCTGCCGCACTGGATGGTATCACTCCTTGGAAAAAGCTGATAAATATCAAGCTGCCGCTTATAATGCCGTCAATGTACTTTGTTGTTCTGACAAGCGTAATTGACGCATTCCAGGTATTTACCGAAGTATATATCATGACAAAGGGCGGGCCGGGTTACTCTACATATACTGTATCCTATTATTTGTTCAATAATGCCTTTGAATTTGGAAAAATGGGCTATGCCTGTGCAATGTCAGTTGTTATGTTTGCTATTATTCTAACAGTTACCTTGATCCAGGATAAAATTATGAACAAAAATGTTCAATACGATACCTAATAAGGAGGAGCATGATCATGAAGCAATCTAAAAAATCAATAGTATTGTCATATGTAATATTAGCTTTTGCAACACTTGTTGTTCTCCTGCCTTTCTTTTGGATGCTGGTATCTTCATTCAAAAGCCAGAGAGAATTATTTGCTTATCCTCCTAAGTTTTTCCCTTCTGTCTGGAAATGGCAAAACTACAAGCAGGTTCTCAGCGCAGGCAGCATTTCGTTCTTCCAGATGTTTATAAACTCCATGAAGGTAACGATACCTGTGGTCGTTTTTAACATAACCTTTTCATCACTGGCGGCTTATGCTTTTGCGAGAATAAATTTCCCATTCAAAAAGTTTATTTTCATGCTGTTTATTTCATCTATGATGATACCGTCAGCAGTTGTTATGGTCCCTAGATTTATGCTCTTTACCAAGTTAAAACTGGTGGATACATATTTGCCGCTTATATTGCCCTCAGCATTTGGAACTGCCTTTTCAATATTTCTATTAAGACAGTTTTTTATGACCATCCCGAAGGATCTGGAAGAAGCCGCCGTAATTGACGGTTGCAGTAAGTTAAGGATCTGGGCGACAATTGTCGTGCCTCTGTCCAAACCAATAATAGCGACCTTAAGTGTTTTCCTGTTTCAAGGGTCTTACAACGATTTCATGGGCCCACTTATTTATCTTAATTCTGATACACTGTTTACAGTGCAGTTAGGGCTTGCCGGCTTCAGAAATTCATTTACCACAAGATATGACCTTATAATGGCAGGCTCCATGTTGGCTCTGCTTCCGGTCCTGATAATATACATAGCTTGTCAGAAGTATATCGTTAAGGGGATCGTCATGACCGGTCTAAAGGGGTAATTTATAATAAAAAATATAGATTTTGGGAGGTTGCAATGGCAAGTATTTCATTGAAGAATATTTATAAAGTTTATCCGGGTGATATAACAGCTGTAACAGATTTTAACCTGGAAATAGAGGATAAGGAATTCATCATTCTAGTAGGCCCATCAGGCTGCGGTAAATCCACGACTCTGAGGATGATTGCAGGCTTGGAGGAAATCTCAAAAGGAGAGCTTTTTATCGGTAACAAGATAGTTAATGATGTTGCTCCCAAAGACAGAGATATCGCAATGGTTTTTCAGAACTATGCCCTATATCCGCATATGACGGTTTATAAAAATATGGCTTTTGGCCTGGAGTTGAGAAAAATACCCAAGGATGAGATCCGAAGGCGTGTTACGGAAGCTGCTAAGATACTGGACATAGAGTACCTTCTGGAGAGAAAGCCCAAAGCTCTTTCAGGAGGCCAAAGACAGCGTGTTGCTTTGGGAAGGGCCATGGTTAGGAACCCACAGGTCTTCCTTCTGGACGAACCTCTTTCCAACCTGGACGCCAAGCTGCGTACGGCCATGAGATCAGAAATCAGTAAATTGCATAAAAGGCTTGAAACTACATTCGTTTATGTAACACATGACCAGATCGAAGCCATGACAATGGGAGACAGGATCGTTGTCATGAAGGATGGGTTTATCCAACAGGTCGATACGCCTCAAAACCTTTACAATTACCCTTGTAATTTGTTTGTTGCCGGATTTATCGGTGCTCCACAGATGAATTTTCTTGATGCAAGAGTCAAGGCTGAGGGCGAAAATATAATTGTCGACTTTGGAGGAAACTACCAGTTTGCCTTAACAGGCGAAAAGGCTCAAAGCTTAAAAGCATATGCCGGAAAGGACGTTGTTGCCGGCATTCGCCCTGAGGACCTAAAGATCAAAAGTACTGAAGGATTGGACAACTATAAAGCAAAAGCGCTGGTAGAGATTATAGAGCTTATGGGCAGTGAAATATATGTTTATTTTGATTGCTACGGACAAAAGCTCACTTGTAAGACACCTGCCGATACAATCGTTAAGTCGGACAGCGAGATCGAAATTGCTTTTGATATAAAGAAAATGCATTTTTTT
The DNA here is from genome assembly GCA_964574195.1 of uncultured Clostridiaceae bacterium. Taxonomy (GTDB): domain Bacteria; phylum Bacillota; class Clostridia; order Lutisporales; family Lutisporaceae; genus BRH-c25. The sequence continues at coordinate 3,264 of CAZNMO010000229.1, forward strand.
GACAAGGAAACAGAAGCGGCTATTTGTCATTAATAATTAAGTATCATTCAATAAATTTGTATTTCAGGAGTGAGATTTTTAAAATCCCACTCCTATTAATTTTTTTGTGCTATATGAATTTCAGGGTTTTAGTAACTCAGGTTTATCTTCCCATGCACATATTCTTTGAAAAAGAACAAAAAATAAATAGGAGGTGAAAACTATGTCTCCTAAAATAGACCACGATATAAATGTTCTTACCTTCGCCGCAGAGGAGCCAATCACAGATTTTGAAATGGTCATGGCAAAAATAAACCATGATGGCGGCAGAGGCTATAACGGTATTGAAAATATAGCGTTGCAGAATGAAGACATCAGCAAGAAGAACAAGGATGAGGTACAGCCATGAACATTATTGATGAAACCTATAACGGTAAAAAATATCCCATAATAGAACGGGAATACAATGCCTATTATTTCCCCGACAACTACAACCCCGACAACGAGGAGGATCAAGCCGAGGGATTGGTAGATTCATATATGAACCACCACCTGATAAAGGTATATGATCGTGCTGACCCTAAATAGTTGGAGCCTTCCCCTCAAGGGGAAGGCTTTTTGTTTCTCTCGATAAACTCATCTATAAGAACTGTCTCCCCTGTCACCCTTGCTTGCTCCAAAGCCAAAGCCACAATGTGCGAGTGTACTGCTTCCGATATCGGAGTAATACTCTCCTTTTTCTGACGATAGCTTTCAAAAACAGCTTTGACAAATAGGCGGTCCGCTCCCCCGTGTCCGAAGTACTTGGACAGGTCCCAGGGCTTGTATAGCCGGATCCGTCTTGTGATCTTCCGGTCAAGATGAAGCAGATTGCCGATAAAACCGCGTAAAAGCGGCTGCAGCTCAAAGCTGGTGATCTCAACAGCCCTTTCGTCCGCTGTGATCTCACCGTACTCACACATTATTTTAATGAAGCGGTGCATCCTTCTTGTGAATGCATTGAGATTAAAGGTGGCAGATACTCCATTTTCAAATTCCAGTATAGAAGATTGATGATCCACAACATCATTGTCCATAGCATATATGCAGCGGCCATATTCAGTTGTCTTGAGTCCCTCCCTTACGGCCTTTCTGGTATATTCATTCTTTGTGAAAAGAGGGTAAAAGCCTCCATAGGAGGTATACATCCGCTCTCCCTCATAACGGCAAGCCTTCCTTACGGCACAGCTTTCGCAGCGTTCTCCGTGGCCCTCCGGGGCATTTCCTGCATGGAAATAGCTCAGAGAGCCAAAAGCTGCGACTCTTTTGACCTTGCTGCCCACAAGATAGTACAGCAAGTCGATATCATGACTGGACTTTGTAAGTATGAGGGGACCGCTGGTTTCCTTTCTCCGCCAGCTTCCTCTGGCATAGCTGTGAGCAAAGTGATAGTGACCTATATTCTCATGATGCGAAATAGTCACGATCTTTCCCAGCTTTCCCTGGTCAATGATCTTCTTTATCAACTGCCACATCTTGTGGTATCTGAGCACGTGGCTTACTATTACGATCCTACCAAGCTTATCAGCCAATGCCTCCAGCTCCAGCAGTTCCTCTACCCTCAGTGCAGCAGGTTTTTCAAGTATAAGATCATACCCTGCCTCCAGCGCTTTCTTTGCCAGGCTGTAGTGGCTTGTATCATGGGTAGCGATGATCAGCAGATCGCTCTGCCTGGGTTTTTTAAAGAACTCCTCAGCAGATCTGTATAAAGCCTCCTTCGGAACGCCGAAGCGCTTCCTGAACTGTGAGAGCCTATCCATATCCTCATCAATGCAACAAACAAACTTAACATCGTCAAATTCCTTATAGGCAATGGTGGCATAGGTATCCAGTCCTCTATTGCCGGCACCGAGCAGCGATACTGTTATCATCCTTGCTCCCCCCATATGATGATGACAAAATTCATGAAAAGCTTTATTTCTATTTATTATTACCAAAGAAGCACATTTTAACAGACTTGGTGTCCGGCGGCATAAAAATTAATTGGAATATCCTGTATTAGAAAGTATAATTGTATTAATAGCATTTAAGCTGTAATTGGGGGGATATCCTTGCTAACAAGCGGGCGCAGCATATCAATAATTGTTTTTGCCTTGTTCTTTTCGTGGCTGCTTGCTTTTCCTTTTGAGGGTCAGGTGCTTTATGCAGTTGCAAGCTTTTATGGAACAAGCGTCTACACCTTAACCTTCGGGTCTGTAGCCGCACATTTTACCGGTCTGTTCTGCTGCGGTTTTTTCATCAAGTCCATCGGTGTCGCAAAACATTTCCTGGTATTTTCCATAGTATCCTGCATTATCGGCACTATGGTGTTCTTCTTCCCGCCCTCCATCCTATGGAACATATCCATTCTAGTGGTATCGATGCTATCCGGCGCCGGTGTGGCCGCCTGGGGCTATTATTTTAGAAAATACACGCCCTCCCGCCAGCGTATAAAAACAGCAGCTGATATACTTATTTATTCAAATATACTGATGATAATGCTGAATTCCGTCGCAATACTCACATCTGCCCGGTTGGGACTTATCCTCTCCGTCCTGATGCTTGTGCTGGCCTTGTTTTTCCAGCTTAAGCTGTCCGGTAAGGAGGAGCCCACTGTTTTGTGCGGGAGCGATGACTTG
>CAZNMO010000229.1:5909-6699 GCA_964574195.1 uncultured Clostridiaceae bacterium
AAAAGCACTGTGAGCCCAATAAAGCCACTTGCATTTCTATGCCTTTTCGTTGTTGTGATCACTTTAAATTCCGGACTTATGTACCGGGTCGTCAACCCTGCGTTTGCACATCTGGAATGGCTTGTAAGCTGGTATTGGGCTATTCCCTATATAGTAGCCCTTTATATAGTCAGGAACCTGCCGGATACTATTAACAGAAATTATATACTCTATGTAGCGATAGCCATGATCGGACTTTCATTTATAAGCTTTATGGTACTTGATCGCTCTGCAATAAGCTATTTTGTGGTAGATACGCTGATGCTGGGAGCTTGTGGAGTATATGACCTGTTCTGGTGGAGCATATTGGGCGAGATGCTCGACTTCCACAATAACCCTGCCAAAATTCTCGGTATAGGCCTTTCTTCCAATGTGCTCGGCATCCTTATAGGCGGCGCTCTGGGAAATGTGATCACAGGCCCTGGAGCAGACAGCACAAAGCCAACTCTGCTGGCGCTTGTCATTGTCCTGGTGACGCTTTTGATACTTCCGCTGCTGCATAAATATCTATCTTCACTGCTAAAGGATCATGTTTTTCTTACCCAGCTTTATGAGATGCCGCCAGTAAAGCAGGATGCGGCAATTGAAAGCTTTATAAGAATTGACCTATTGACCGAGCGTGAAAGTGAAATAGCTGCACTTCTCCTTAAGGGCAAAACTTACAAAATGATTGCCGGTGAGTTGTATTTGAGTGAAAACACCGTCAAGACCCATGTCAAAAACATATACTCAAAATTCAATATCCAAAGTA
>CAZNMO010000230.1:0-6698 GCA_964574195.1 uncultured Clostridiaceae bacterium
ACATGATTCCGAAGCTGTGGCTATGCTTGAGCAGGCAGCCTTCCATTTCCTGCATATCCACAATAAGGCAATGGCTGCAGCCTGCAGACTGCTCAGGTGTCTCTGGAGCTTGCGGAGGAATGTTCCAATACCGGATATTCAACAATTGCTGGAGGACATGGCTTTGATTGAAGCAGCTTCTCCCGGCTTGATGGTATTCGAGACTTCAGCATCCATAATAGGTGCCATTGCACGGGAATCAGGTGATTTTCAGAAGGCGGAGCATTACTTGCTTTCAGCCATAAAGTCATCCAAGGCAAAAAAGGGATATCAGGTATTGTGCGGTTCATATTTCCATATCGCCAGATTATACTTTACCTGCGGCAATATGGAGCAGGGGCATTTCTATCTGAAACAGGCTGTCGAGCTGGCGGCAGTCAACAATTATATCATGTTCTGGGACATACACATCCCAACAATTGTTGACATGACGCTCAGATGTGTCAGATACGGTTATTGCACAGACTATTCCAAAGAGCTGCTGGGCAGGTACTGTGAGCCCAATACTGCCATGTACCTGATTGAAAAGGTTAAAATATTGGATGAGGACAGGATAACAGATTTTGTAGATGAGTTTATTTACACCTTTGACAAAGCTGGAGGGGGACAACATTATTTTGTCCATGCGAATCTGTTTGGAAGATCGGAGATCTCAGTAAATGGTGTGAAGATCCCTGATACTGAATGGAAAACCAAGAAGGTCAAGGGCTTCCTGGAATATCTCCTGCTTAACAGCGGCATTACAATATCAAAAGAGCATCTGACAGATGTTCTGTGGCCTGACTCAGATGGCAAATCCGGTATTGCTTCACAGCGTACAGCACTATATCATTTAAGAAAAACACTTTCCAAGTATGGCGCAGTGGTTACCGGAGATCGTGCTTTTATATTTGAAACCCCCGATGGTCTGCAAATCAGACGTAATGCCGCACTGGAACTTGATATACAAGAATTTCTCCGGCTTAGTGGATCGTTATCCTTACATAACGTTAATAATGCACAAACAGCAGAGAAGCAGGTGAAGCTTCTGGAAAGAATGATATCCCTATATAAGGGAGATTTGATGGAAAATAGTGATTACGGAGATCTGGTCATAAATGAACGAGAAAGGCTCAAGTCCATTTTCATGGAGGTATGTAATAAGCTGAGCACTATATACATAAAGCGCGGAGAACTGCTTAAGGCCGAAGAAGTGTTGAGGCGCGCCGCCACAGCAGAGCCGTATAATGAGAACGTTTATCTGGAGCTGCTTAGGCTGTACATGCTCCAGGGCAGACGGAGCAAAGCGGTCAAGCTTTATTACAGCTTCAAAAATCGTCTGGAGCAGGAACTTGGTATCAATATTGACAGCAGGCTGACCGAGGCGATCCGCAGCTAAAAACCGACGGATTGCCTCGAACAGAAAAAGAACAATATTCACTTTTCCTTCTATACTCTTGCTTGTGTTGCCTCATGCTTTGCATCCAGATGCTTCAGCTCCCTTAAAAGGAACATCCCGGTGATCATTGACGATGTGATATCTGCTGTCGGTCCAGCCATCAGCAGCCCATTCAGGCCAAAAAACCTTGGAAGCAAAAGCAGTGCGGGTATAAGTATGAGCACCTGCCTTGACAGGCTCAGAAATGCAGAATGCCTGGGCTTTCCAATTGCCTGGAAATAGTTGGCTGATACTATCTGGAAGCCGATTATCGGCAGAAATATTAAAAATATACCTATAGCCTTGACTCCAAAACTCAGCAGATCCTTGTCAGTTTTATTGAACACTCCGACCAGTTGCGCGGGAAACAACCTGGTCATGAGGAAACCGAAACATGCGACAGCTGTAGCTGCAAGGACTGCCAGCTTCAAGGCCTCCTTTACCCGGTCAAATTTCCGGGCACCGTAATTATAGCCGATAATTGGCTGAGATCCTTGATTAATACCAAATATAGGCATCAATATAAGCATGGTTATGCTGGTTACAACGCCCATGCCTGAGACAGCCACATCACCCCCATATATGTTGAGGCTCTTGTTCATAATGGCATTCAGCACGCTCGCTGCCAACTGCATAAGGAAGGGTGCCATACCTAATGCAATTATCCTTCCTGCTATATGTGTGTTTAGCTTTAGATTGGCAAAATGAAGCTTCAATGTGCTTCCGCCACCCAGAAAATGATGCAGCACCCAGGCAGTCGAGGCTACTTGAGAGAGCACTGTAGCTATAGCAGCGCCCTTAATTCCCCACCCAAAAACGAATATGAATATTGGGTCAAGTATTGTATTCATAACTGCTCCAATTATCATTGTAAGCATTGCAATCTTAGGGTTACCTTCGGCTCTGATGAAGTTGTTCATCCCAAAGCCAAGGGTCTGTATCACTGTTCCTAACAGAATTATCGACATATATTCCTTTGCGTAGGGAAGCACTGCTTCACTGGCTCCAAAGATCCGCAGCAGCGGCTCAATAAAAATCAGGCCTGTGACTGAGATAACCAGTGCAACTCCTACAAGAAGAGTCACTGCATTTCCAAGAATAAGCTCCGCTTCTTGCTTCTTCTGCTCTCCCAGCCTGATGGATATAAGCGAGTTTGCCCCTATACCTATCAGCATCCCAAAGGCCATGATCACAAGCATTATTGGAAGGCCTACGGTTATGCCGGCTATGCCCAGTGTCCCCACATTGCTGTTGCCTATAAATATACGGTCTACCACATTATATAACGCATTAACCAGCATCCCCACAATAGCCGGTATTGAAAATTTCAACAATAGCTTTGATACTTTTTCTTCACCCAATTGTTTAGATTGATCCATTAAGTTTCTCCTTTAATAAAAAATCATTTTCTGCGAGCCTTTCAGCTTTTATTTAGTAGTTTGTCTTTTTTCATTGCTTTATAACTTCAAATTATCTATGATCCTGCCAAGATACTGTCTGAGCTGCAGCATTTCCTCTTCTGAAAAACCCTTCATCGCTTGCTCCACCGCAAGCTTTCTCTGCTGCTCAAGCTCCGATACAAGCTCCTTGGCTTTGGCTGTTAGCATTATTAAACATGAACGCCTGTCTTCCGGATGGCCTGATCTGAATACCCAACCATTCTTCTCAAGACGCTCGATAATACCTGAAACCGTCGGGCGGTCAACATTCAATCTCCCGGATATTGCAGCAGGAGTGGAGTCGGATCGATCCGCGCCGGATACTTCCCTGTTTGATATATCATATATCACCATCCACTGTGGAAAGGTAAGGCCGACATCCGTCAACCTGCTTGTCATATTCCACTTCAGCCGCCTGGATGAGTCCAGAAGCATCAGTCCAAGATCGTCAGGAATGCCAGCATGCAAAATAAAACCTCCTTAGTAATATGTCTTCACATTTAGTTTGTACTCATATTATTAGCATTAATATAATTATTATACTAACTAAATTCATATAATGCAAGAAGCTTTTATAACTAAGAACCAACCTTGGTTTTTGACAAAAAAGAGAACCCCACTGAGGTTCTCACCGAACTTAACCCTTCATATTACTCAGCTGTATGTCATTTTTCAAGCTCATTATCGCTTCAAGCACCCCGCCGCCAACAGCCCTTGATTTATCCGATATAGTAAAACAGTATTCTCTTATCCCTCTTGGATCTATATCCCCGACCTTCATTTCCTTACTTACTTCCGTACCATCAGCAATCAGGCCTCTTACCACTCCATCCAGCTGTGCTATCACCGGCTTTCCCGATACATTGGCGATCAGGTCCCCCTGCTTTACAAGGACACCGATCTCAACAGCATTGCTGATAATGCCATGGTCAGGAGCCCTAAGCAGCCGCTGCCACGTATACCCCCCAATATTGCCCGGAACACCTGTATCAGGCTCTGCAGAGCCACTGTATATCACTTTCCCCAGATAGTGCCCCCTCATGGTCTCCACTACTGCATCCACATCAGTGCCTGCTGTGAAACCCGGTCCAACGCCGATAGTTATTGGAGCCATACCTCTGCAGGTACCTGTATTCCTTTTTGCCAGTATGGCATCCACAACTGCAAGGGGCTTTATCTCTTTCAAGATACTGCATCGACTGTCACATAAAACCGGTATGCTCCCCGAGGCCCAGATTTTAGAAATGTCTTCAGCCCCAGCTGCTTTTGTGGCAGTCACGCCCTCAACCTGACAGCTTCCCTGCAGTACTGCACTGGCAAAAGCCACATGTCGTCTGACTACCAAGGGCCTTTCAATTTCTGTAAGCACAAGTGTAAAACCACAGCGGTAAAGCCTGTGTGCTATGCCTGTAGCAAGATCGCCTGCGCCTCTGACAATAATTATATCACCCATTTTTCTCCTCCAGCTTGAGCAGCATTTCATATTCCTCCTGGGTATCCATATCAAGCCCGCTGCGCTCATCATCCATATCGACAACTGCAATTTTCCCAGTCAATTGCTCCAACAGTACCCGGCCTCCCGAATCCCCTTCAAGCCCCATCAATTTTTCCCTCAAAGGATAAGAAAAAACCACCGGATTTCCTCTTCTGCCTTTATATAGCGGCACTACTGCACTGTGATCCCCAGAAACATAGCATGCTATCAGTTTATTGATCATTTCTGAAGTTATATAAGGTTGGTCTCCTACCAGAAACATAAAGCCATCAGCATATTCAGAGGCATTTCCAACTCCAAGCCTGACAGAACGGCTTTGTCCATGCTGCGGCTGATCATTGCCGACAACCTTGGCTTTATATTTGTCACCAGTCTCTTTTATCCTATCGCTGCCATACACAAGAATGACCTCACCAAGGGCAGACCCTGTGGCAGCTTTGACTACCCGCTCTATAACAGGGACTCCTCCAAAAGGGAGTAGCAATTTGTTTGTCCCCATACGCTTTGAAGCTCCGGCAGCAAGTATGATACCGCTTATACCTCCGGCCTTCCTGAAGCTGTGCTTTATAAAGCTGGAGGCTATGATCCCGGAAAGGCCGGCGCCCTTATTTCTTAAGCTTATTACCATTTCCAGGGCATTCCTTCTATCCTCATCACTGTCTGCCTTATTCAGCACAAGATATCTTTGCGCAGCCGCAGGTGCAGCCTTGAACAAACCCTCTTCATGCAGTACCAGCCTGACCAGTGTCTCAGTGCTTATCAAAGAGCCCTCCTCACTGCCTGTTACCCTGCAGAACACCTCTGGCCTGTGTACAGCTGCTTCTGACACTTCCCTTCCTATACTGTCAAGCCCTATGACACCCAGCAGCTTTCCGGTCAGCGATGGTATCACCGGCTCGTGGGAGGCAGGTGCTTTTAAAGGCCTACCCTTTGAACCGTCTCCTTCTACTATTATATAATCAAATTTCCCATTCAGGTATAGTTCATCAAGAAATTCAGGACTTGCTCCAAGCAGTTTGCCTTCGGCAGAAACGGCTCTTCCGTATACAGTAATACCCTCTATATCACCATTATCAAACAAGGCGGAGGCTTCCTCAGGCCCAATCACTACCCGGTCATATTGTCCGCTTTTGGGTTGATATATCGCAGTTGTGGTAGTGACTAGTACCTTACAGCCATTGACAGACAATTCTTCTGCAAGCTGAAACAGGACAGAGGTTTTACCCCCTGCCCCAACTATGCATATCATATCCTTTTTCCCAGGTTTCAGGTCAATAAGGCTATGCAAGCTATTCATATGCTACCTTCCAAATGTGCAAATGGGATACCTGCAAATATCACAATTCTGGCAAAGCCCACCGTGTCCCATTGACGTTATATCCTTTCTGGTCAACTGCTCTCCCGCAAGGATCCTTGGCAGGACAAGATCAAAGATCGTGATCCTGTGGTACATGCCGCAGGCAGGTATACCAAGTATTGGGATATCTCCGACATAGCCCAGCATGAACATTGCTCCCGGAAGTACAGGCGCTCCATAAGTGATCACCCTGTCACACACCTCTCTTATAGCTGTGGGTGTGACATCATCCGCATCCACTGACATCCCCCCGGATACAAGCACCAGCTGCGCTCCTGACTTCAGTTGACCTCTTATGGCTTCAACTATCATGTCCTTATTGTCAGGAGAATAAACCGGCTCCTGCTGTATACAGCCAAGATCAGTCAATTTGTCAACAAGCAGAGGACCAAACTTGTCTTTTATATGGCCTTCGTATACCTCTGTTCCCGTGACCACTACACCGGTCTTCAGGCTTGCAAGCTTATCAATCCGCACGACCCTGCCCATGCGGCTGCATATGTCTTCAACTGACTCAATACTGCTTTTATCAATACATAAGGGAATTATCCTGGTGCCGGCCACATACTTGCCCTTATCTACAACAGTATTGTTGTGTAATGTGGATAATATCACCATATCAATGTCATTTATTGCTTCAAGGGCTTCGGTATTTATCTTTAAAAGTCCCTTGTATGCTGCCTTCATACTGATTTTTCCCTCAGAAGGCCCTTCAAGATAAATACCTCCACCGGCGGCTGCTCCGGCAATTCTCGCCGCAGCATCATCTTCATGGATATCATTGGGACCCATTTCAAGGACATTGATATTGTTTTTTCCCATTTTTTTAAGCTCGTCAATATCTTCAGGTTTGATCACATGACCCTTTTTAAAGGCCGCTCCCTTGAATTCACCGGGAACGATCTTGGTAAGGTCGTGTGCGATTATTGTTCCTACAGCATCTTCCACCCT
>CAZNMO010000231.1:5000-6686 GCA_964574195.1 uncultured Clostridiaceae bacterium
CCCGGGGAATCGGCAGAAAGAGATGGGTCGGATACTGGAATCTGCCCAAAAGTCCTGACTTTTTCGAGGCAGGGCTTCGACCCGTATCTGGCCAACTCCTCGAACTGCTGGGTGCGGCATATTCATGGACTGGCAAAGCGAACTCTCAATTTGATCAGGAGAGCCTAGAGAGCTCTCTATCTTTCCCCAAATTCCGACTAGCGCGGTTCTTTTTCTCGACCAATTTGAATTCCATTTCATTTTGGATTTGTTGTTAAGTAGAGTAGTAAGTAGCTAGGCGGATTTCAGCGCATGCTGCATTGAGAATCTCCAAAGAAATTAGAAGCGCCTATGATAGCGTATGATTATTCCCATTTGTGACCGACGGTTGCTTGCAAGAGGTGGCGATCGGCAGTGTTCCAAAGCGCCATAACGACGTGCGTTAGAGCGTTATGGTTGCCAATCAAGATATCTTTCTTCTCATGGAGAGTGTGACATTGCAAACTTCCTTTGGATGACATTCTGACAAGACTTGGATATACAATGCCCTCAAGGTCTTGGTGTTGTAATCGACCAACAGTAGAAACCATGCAGTATCTTTTTCTGAAGAGTCAATGTGCTGATAAGGTATGGCAGTACTTTTCCTTGGGTGCAGGTCTTACACATGGTGTTAGCTTACAGCAGGTATTTCAAAGGTGGTGGAAACACCCTGCAAATGTATATCTAAAGCCCTTATATCAAGCATTGCCCTGTGTAGTTGTCTGGGAGCTATGGAAGAGGAGAAAGAAAAGAAGGTATGGTGGTAATATCTCCTTGAACAGGCTAATTTCTCAGGTTTCAGCAACTCTGCACAATTTACTGGTGTACAGGTTTCCTAAGATGAAAAGATTGTCTTCTAATTGGCCTGAATTGGTTAGTGAGTTGGAGAGCTACATCCCCAGGCTACATTATAGAAGAGTCTGTTGGGAATTCCCTAGTGGACAATGGATTCAATGTAAGACAGATGGTGCATCAAGAGGTAATCCAGGTAAGAGTGGTGCTGCTGTGGTGTTTAGAGATGCTGCTGGTGATTTTTTGTGTGCTGCTACCCGTTCAAACTAATATGTATTCAGAGATAATGGCTATTCAGTTAGCTGCTGAAATCTGTGTGCATAAAGGCTTCACAAATGTGGTGATTGAGACTGATTCAACCATTGCTAGACTGATCATGATACAAGAGGTGTCTGCACCCTGGGCTGTTGATACAATAGTCAGGAAAATTATTACATTGTTGAGGGATAAATAAATTCGATTTTCTCATGTGTACAGGGAAGGAAATGCTGTGGCAGATAGCCTAGCTAATTATGCCATTGATGAGGAGATTTCTGGCACTTTTGAGGAGTTCCACCAGCTGCCTGCATAAGCTAGAAAGCTTATCAATGTTGATAAAGCTCAGATTCCTTCGTTTAGAGTCAAAATCCTCCATTTATGGATATGCCTCTCGACAGACTCTTTCATATGCAAAATCTTATTATCAGGGGGGGATATGTTCTATCACCCCTAGAAATAAAGCGAGTAATGGGGAGAGATCTAAGGGACTTTTTAAAGGGGTTAATACCTGAGCGGCCAGAATTCATGATTACGGGAGGCGGTGGAGAAGATATAATTCATGTAATTATGCCCTCTAGAAAAGAGGATGCATTGGTCTTAATGGGGCTATCCATAACC
>CAZNMO010000232.1:0-6678 GCA_964574195.1 uncultured Clostridiaceae bacterium
CCCTTAGTTCAAAATATGTACCGGGAGAATGGAAAGTACCTCAATCGGAAACCAGTAATTGGAACTTTTATAATATTCGCAAGTGTAATTATTTCTTAAACACTGTATTGCCAAAATACGAATCCGGAAATCTTAAAGGAACTCTTAATAATATTAAACATTATATAGGAGAAGTTTATTTCCTTCGGGCGTATGAATATTTTACCCGATATCAGAAATTCGGGGATTTCCCGATTGTAACGACTGCACTTCCTGATGATATGGAAGTGTTGACCGAAGCCTCCAAGCGTTCACCAAGAAATGAAGTGGCCCGTTTTATTCTTTCCGATTTGGATAAGGCAGTTCAATTTATGGAAACAACTCCCGATACAAGGAAGACAAGAATCAATAAGGAATCCGCAATGTTGTTGAAATCGCGTGTCGCCTTGTATGAAGGTACTTTTCTTAAATATTTTAAAGGGACAGCTTTTGTACCTAATGGGAACGGATGGCCAGGTGCATCCAAAGACTACAATAAAGGCTATGCCTATCCAAGTGGCAGTATTGACAGCGAGATTACCTATTTTTTGACCCAAGCGATGTCTGCGGCACAATCAGTGGCGGATAATATTACCCTCATTAATAATACAGGCATACTGCAACAAGATGTTGCCAGCCCATCAAATCCTTATTATGACATGTTTGCCTCACCTGATTTGTCAAGCTATAAAGAGGTCTTGTTATGGCGTGAATACAGCCAGACTGTAACTACAACACATTCAGTATGTAACTCTGAACGCAAAGGAAGTATCGGATTGACACGTGGAATGGTGGACGGTTTTTTGATGAAAAATGGTCTGCCAATTTACAATCAGGCTAGTGGTTATCAGGGGGACGATTATATTTCCTCGACACGAATTGACAGAGATTCACGCTTATCAATTTTCTTAAAATCACCTAACGATAGATTGTTCTTGTATGGAACTACTGTGGGCGGAGTTACGGTGCCTGATTACGAAACCACTCCCGACCTTTTTTCAGCCGGTGTTTCTCAATACGCAACCGGTTATGCTATTCGGAAAGGGATGTCTTTTGATAAATCTCATTTGGGTGGTTACGGCGACCAATGTTATACAGGAGCTATTATTTTCAGAGGAGTAGAAGCTTTGTTAAATTATATGGAAGCTTCTTATGAAAAAAACGGGGTGTTGGATGCTACGGCTCTTAAATATTGGAAGATGATCCGTAACCGTTCAAAAATAGATGATAACATTGATAAAACAGTCCAGACTACCATCATGACAGAAGAGGCTAAAAATGATTGGGGCGCTTATTCGGCTGGGAATATACTGTCTGATCCGATTTTATACAACATTCGCCGTGAACGACGTTGTGAATTAATGTGTGAAGGACTTCGATGGATGGATTTACAACGTTGGCGCTCATTAGACCAAATGATTGCAACCCCTTATCATATTGAGGGATTCAAGTTGTGGGGGCCTATGGAACATTGGTATGATAATTCAAATGGATCATCTCAATTGATCGCCGGGCTGGATAATAAAAAGGCAAACGTTTCACCTAAAGAACGAAGTTTGTATTTACGTCCATATGAAATTCTGAGCAATTCGTTGGCATTAGACGGATATCGTTGGAAATTGGCACATTATTTATCTCCAATTGCGATACAAAACATGTTAATTACATCTCAAAATAATGATCTGACAACCTCACCACTTTATCAAAATCCATATTGGCCATCCGAAGCAAATGGCACTCCATTAAATTAAATAGGGGCAGTAATAATAATCTGGTGCAAAATAAACGTTTTGCACCAGATTATTTTTAAGTGATTATTAGTGGATTTTGTTTGATAAAAAAGTATAATGATGAAGTTGCATGTAAAATTGATTTATTGCTTCGTTTTCTTGTTCTTTTGTTCCGGCGTCGAGGCCAAAAGTCTCGTATTAACAGACACTCATTTTGTTAGTAGAATTAATAAAGATAAAGTTGTGAGATATTCCATTTACCTGCCAGATAGTTATGAAACTTCTAATAGAAATTATCCCGTGCTTTATTTATTACATGGTTTTACTGGAAATCATTGTGATTGGGTGGAAAAAGGTCAGGTGAAGTTTATAGCAGATGATTTAATTACTCAAGGTAAAGCTGACGAAATGATCATCGTGATGCCTGATGCTGGAAATTCATGGTACGTTAATCATTTTGATGGATCGAATAGTTATGAAACCATGTTTTTTGAAGAATTAATTCCCTACATTGAGTCTACCTACCGAATTAGTAAGGGGCGCGAACAAAGGGCTATTGCGGGTCTTTCAATGGGAGGATTTGGCACCTTGATCTACGCGCTGCGCCATCCTGACACCTTTATTCTTGCTTTTGCAATGAGCCCGGCCGTATGGAGCGGCGAAGAAATTGATAAAATGCCCTCAACGGATTATAAACGGTATTTTGGAACAATGTTCGGCCCGATGAAAGATAGTCTTAGGCAGAGTACAGCAACTCGCTGGGCTGAATATGATATACTGAGTTTAGTAAATCATTTTCCTGAAAAAGAAAAAGATAAATTGAATTTGTATATAACCTGTGGCGACGATGATTTCTTGTTTGAAGGAAATGCCAATTTGTGGATGGCAATGCGTAAAAATAAAATAAAAATGGAATTCCGTGTACAAAACGGTTCTCATACATGGGGATATTGGAGAGATGCTCTTCGGGAAGCATTGCCAGTTGCATCCGGCTATTTTCATCGTTTCTGATGTTTTCTTATTGGATTTGCTATGAATAAAACGATTATTGTCCTTATCGCTTGTATATTACAGATAAGTCTTTCGTCTTTCGTTATTGAAGGACGTGATGTAAAACGAACAAATATCTTAAATGAACATCGCTTATCTCAAATCGACACGCTGATGAAGCGGTTCATAAAAGAAGAGTTTATTCCTTCCGGTATTTTTTATGTATGGAAAGATGGAAGAGAAGTGTACTTTAAAACATTTGGGCTGGCGAATAGAGAAAAGAATATTCCGCTGAAAAAAGATGCGATTTTTCGGAATGCCTCTCAAACGAAATTAGTCACAACTGTGGCTTTATTAACACTTTACGAAGATGGCCTTTTCCTTTTAGATGAACCTGTTAAAAAATATCTGCCTGAATTTGACCATCCTGTTGTATTAGAAAAAAAAGATAATGGAGAAAAGTCAACCAGGCCAGCTCAAGGTGATATAACGATTCGTCAACTATTGTCACATAGCTCAGGCATTGGCTATGATAAGGAAGAAGGATTGGAAGGGATTCGGTACAAAGAACAGATTTCAACTGAAGACGCTGTGAACCGAATGGCAAAATTGCCATTGAAACATGATCCGGGGAAAGGATTTACGTATGGATTCAATTCAGATATTGCAGGCCACTTGGCTGAAGTCTTATCCGGTAAACGTCTGGATGTGTTAATACAAGAAAGGGTACTTGATCCATTGAAGATGACAAGTAGCCATTTCTATCTGCCACAAAAAGATTTTGCAAGGTTGGTAACCTTATACAAACATCCTTCTATAAATGGGCCTGTGGTGCCAGCTGATTCTCTGGAACAATATTATCCATTGACCCGTCAAGCCATTTATTTTGGTGGAGGTGCCGGTTTGAGCGGAACCATCGAGGATTATGCCCATTTATGCCAAATGATTTTAAATAAGGGCATTTATAATGGGAAACGTATTTTATCATCTAAAACTGTGGATCAAATGTGCTCTGATCAATTGTTTGGAGCTGCAGGGAAATATCAATTTGGATTAGGATTGGAAATTGCGACAAATGAAGACTTTGCCCGTCGACTCGTCTCCCCCGGTTCGTTACGGTGGGGAGGGGCTTACGGTACCCAATATCTGATTGATCCAAAAGAAAATATGGTGGTATTGTTTTATACCAATAAAACGGATTGGAATAATAAAAATTGGGTGGATGTTTGGACTCATTTTTTACGGATAGTTTATCAATCCATAGAATAATAATGACGAATTACAAATCGATATGAAGAATAAAATTATATGCATTAGCCTAGCTCTAGTGCTTTGGGGCGTAACATTATATGGAGAAGAAAATAGTCAGATCAATACAATCCGGGGGACAGGACAAAATGTTCCTGAAGGCTATGTTCCCCCGTTGATCAGTAACGGGAGTCTTAGTCTGATAATTGATTACATGGGAGGTCAATCCCAGCGGCAATATGTAGCAATGACTCCGGTAGTTTATTGGGCCGGACGTCGTTATGGGCCGCCAAAAGACGAACTCATCCCTTTTGGACATTTTGAACAGGAATATGCAATTAACGGCAAGGTTTATACCCAACCTGACTCTTGGGAACAGACACTGGACACCAGAAAAGCCAAAGTGATCTGTCAAAACACTTATGGGGATGCCCTAACCGTGGAAACCGTCGTTTTTACCCATCTGCTCCACGATTTTATTGTTGTAAAAAAACGATTTTATACAAAATCACCCGAAGTGACTTCGATGAAAGCTTCATTTAAATACCAATTTACGCCTCCCGGGGATGGAACCCATTCTCCTAAACGCGTGGTTAGTGAATGTTCATGGAATGATAAATCTCAAAGTATAGAATATCGGTACGAATCGGATGGCTATAAAACAGCAAAAGGGATTATTTCTGTTTTTTCTGATCGGTCATGTACCCCCATCATTGACGGACAGGCTGTTTCTCTTGATTCAGGAATAAAGCTAGATGCTAAACACCCTGTAGAAATTACTTATTACCTTTTGTTTTCCGATTCGATGGATGGAGAAGATTATCTGGAAAGACAGACGAAAATGCAGTCTTATGTGCGGGAATCAGGATATGAAGAAATACTGGCCACACACAACGCCGGATGGGAAAAATACTGGAATGAGTCGTATGTGAACCTTCCTGATAAACCGATGGAAAAAGTCTATAACACTGCACAATATCATCTGAGGGCAAATGCAACGAAATGGTCATTCCCAGTCGGGATATTTACCACCCATTGGGGCGGCCGTTATTTTGGGTGGGACGAAATGTTTTGTTTCCAGGCACTGGCAAGCAGTAACCATCTGGATATATCAAAAAGGTGCCCTGAATTCCGTTATTCGATACTTCCCCAAGCGATAAAACGGATCTCTCATTACGGAAACCAAGGCATATATGGGGCACGTTATCCGTGGGAAACGCTGGAAGACGGAACAGAAGGTAGTCCTCCGGGATTTTGGTTTGATCATGTATTTCACATGTCAAACATTGCTTTATCAGCATGGCTTCAGTATCAGTATACCAATGATGCGACCTACCTGAAAACAGTCGGGTACCCAGTAATAAAGGAATGTGCAAGGTTTTACGTTTCAAATATGGTTTATGAAGACAGTAACGGCAGCATGTTTATCGGTAAGTGCACCGATCTGGAACGTTTAGGTCCAGCCAAGCAGAACCCCTTTATGACTGCCTGCGGTGCTATCTATACTCTGGAAGCAGCAGCAAGTGGATCCGGGATATTGGAGGAGAATAAAGAAGAAGCAGAAAAATGGAGACACATAGCGCTCAAATTAAGGGAAAGTCTGCCGACAAAAGATGGAAAATTTATTCCATATAAAGATTGCACCGAAAAAAGTGTAGCTTCTTTAGGAGGATTGTTTCCGTACCCTGTATTTGATTCGGAGAACATGCTCCAACGCAATGCGGTTTACGATTTTGTAAAAGAAGGGAAAGCCTCCGGAAATATGTATCCGGTAGGAAATTCGCTATGTGCCTGGTATGCAGGATGGATGGCATCGGCTCTTGATTTATTGGGAGACAGAACAGAACCAGCAAAATTATTGAAAGAGGCTGCCAATGGAGCCGGTTGCTTTTCCGAGTTATTTGAAATAAATGAACCGAAAGTAAGAATGCGTCCGTGGTTTTCAACGGCATCAGGGAATTACACTTATGCTTTGAACCAAATGCTTGTCCAGAGTAAAGGTGAACAGATTTTGATTGCCCCTGCAGTCCCGGATAGTTGGAAAGACTTTTCGTTTAAGTTGGCATGTTATGGAGATATGGTAGCTACTGTATGTGTTGAAAAAGGAGAAATTATCAGGTTAGATCTGTCGTCTGGCAAGCTCGGAGAGGTAAAAAACAGAATATTAGTTATCCCCGAACAAATGCTAAATGAGAAAAAATTAAACCGAAAGATCATCTCTTCCGTGGAGAAAAGAAATGGATACTATCAACTTCAACTCCGTGTAAAAGGACAATCATGCGTAATCTTATAAATCATGAAATATATTAGCAAACTACTTTACATTATAGCATTGGGTATTTCAATCTTTTCCTTTAAACCCGAAAAATCATTAAACGTGGTTAATGTGACTGAGTTTGGTGCGATACCTGATGATGGTCAAAATGATGCCACACAATTACGTGAGGCCGTGAATTATTGCAAATCATCCCTTGGAACTAAATTATATTTTCCTCCCGGAATATACAATTTCAAAGATGAAAAGGCCATGGAATTGATGAATGGCATATTAAACGGGAGTGTAAAAGGGAATCCGTCTGATTCCATTTTCCGTCCTTATTATCCGTATGTAAAAGGATTAAATTTTGATGGGACACGTAACGTCTTGGCGTTGTATTTAATGTTTCCCCGAAATTAGGTTAATCTGGAGATA
>CAZNMO010000233.1:0-6001 GCA_964574195.1 uncultured Clostridiaceae bacterium
CTCAAGATATTGTGTCTGGAGAGGTGGATAGATAGGACTACTAGTTGCTCGATCAGGACCCTATCTTTATTGCGAGCCAAAAACCCAATTTATACGCCCCCTTTCTTTATTGTTGGAGATTCTATCCAATTATCAGCCCCGATGCGGAAAGGAGTAAAGAAAGAAGAGTTGAAGACGGCTTAACAGTAAGAGAGAACCCCCTCATCTCGTGGCTAGGAACATCTATGTAGATGGGATTGGATTCATAGTGCCAGTTAGGGGTAGGTATAAACCTTCATTCATCTTCTTCGATCTTCCTTGGAATATCCATCATCTTGGTCTCGACCTTGTTGAGCTCTCCCTGATCGAAAGTTCCTATTTTGCTGCCTCTTCGATCGTCTCCGACTCCCTAAAAAAGAAGATTGGTGACCTAGATGGTCAGGGTCTTTCCTTACCTTAGCTGAGCCTTATGTCCCTTCAACATTCCTATTCATCTTGCCTTGTCTTGGGCACCGCAGTGGACTGATTATCCTATATATAATATCTACTCTAAAGATTAAGAGGATAGAGGGTCTCCCTTCCATAGATTCGATTGGGATTGATTCTCAGGATCGAGCCCTTATCAGAGGCGTGCCTACCGACACCTGTCAAAGTCTTCGGCTTGCACGACGTCTCCTTCCATTTGCTCCAGCTATGAAAGAAAAGAATGGGCGCAACACTTTATTCTCTTCTACCGCTCTTTGTTTACTTCTGGCCTTCCCGAACTCCTACACGGGGGGAGTCAGATCTTGGAGTAAGCTCCTTTCCATGGGCAATCTACTCAAGAGTTTAGGCCCCTAATTCGGTCTATGTCTGAGCTGCTGCCGTACTCAAAGGCGAGGGGCTCAAAAAGTGGATGCGATCGGCCGGGGAGGCAACTTGGGATTCTAGGCAAAGTGCTTTTTTTGTATATAGGCCTTCGTATAGGATAGGATTTTCATTCCTCCCGCCAAAGCTAGAAAAGAAAGGAGCTCTCTCTTTTTTCCAGCCTTCTTTTTATTTTAAAGGCATATAGTGCGTTCTCGCTTTCAGGGGGAATTCTTGGAAAAATCTAGTACAAGGAGGAAGCGAGGGTGGGACAAGTGAATCCGATGTGAGGGAAGGATTGCTGCGTCAGTCGAAACTAGGGCTTATGCAATTGAATCAGAAATGCACATGTAAGATAAGAATGGAAGGAGACAGCCAAAGCAGGGATTGATCTATTCCAAAACCACTAGGCAGGGACCTATTCCTAAGCCATTTTCAGTAGACAGACAGGGAAAAGGACTAAAAACATTCTTCGCAAGATGAGAGCAAGCATTAGATGAAGCCGACTTTGTCCATCTCGCATATCAACTTCCTCTATCGATAGCGTAAAGCCGCCCAACACAGAGAACGAACATGGTCGGTAGGTAATTAATCTTCGTTTGGATAGCAGTACGGTACACGCATCAAGATATGATCTTTGCTTTTCCATCCCTGGCATTCAAAAGAAAGGGGGGAAAGGGAGAGTTAAAAGCACCCTGTAGATAAAGATCGAGAGCCTGTAGACCGGGGTTGAACCATATCCCCCTTCTGTTAATCGAGAGTGTGACGAAGTGAACCGCAAATATTGTGCGGTAAACTGATGCTGTGAGGCGGAGATAGCTGCACTTCTTGTTCTTTTTTCCCTTCGATTCTTTAACGCTTCTTTCAGGTCTCGCTACCCCTGACCATAAGAAGAATGTTATACTATAAGAGCGAGGTGCAAGTGCTGCATAAAGTTCTGTTATCCGTTGTTCAAGCCTTTCTTTGAGCAGAGCGCTTTCTTTCCGGTCATTGGCAAGCGCAGATGGGCTTTCACACCCGCTTATGTTGTGGGTGGGATGAAGGCATCTATCTTATTATATGGAAGAAGATCGTTAGATGGTTAGCGGCTAGAACAAAACAAGGGGCGTTGTATGGAGGTTTCCAAGCAGAGGTGCGAAGCAATTGAGATGCATATAGAATAGATGGTAGGGTTCCAAACCTCGCCTAGCACCGAAAGAGAAGGCCTTGTTCTGCAGGGTACGGCCCTGGACAGTGGAAAAATAGAATAAGATGGAGCCTACCTACTTGGTTCGGACGAAGTAGATAGATCAAAGGAATGGAATCCAGGTGGTTCTTATGCCACTTTTGATGGTCTCGGAGATAGATGGAAAAGCATTAGATCGATGGCCGGGGTAATTTCCTTCCCACTCCGAGGCATATTGATCTGGATCCCTGGGAACAGGTCTTAGAGAAGTAGATGGCTCGGCTCCACTGGGAGATGGGAAACTATATGCGGAGTTAGAGGCAGAGGGACTTGTACTTGGCTAACCGTCAGAGGGATGGTAAGTAGATTGTTCGATAGCTTACCCACGAAGATGGATTTTCTTCTGGTCGGCCACCATAGTACTAAGACTGAAAGCCTGCTAGGCAGTCTACACAGAAGGGAAGTCACCAAACGTGGGAAAGAGTACCTTTTTCTTACTCGAAGGAACCGCTACCATAGGATTGTTGACAAGGATGCCTTATTGTTTGGACTTTCATTAAGGATAGACCTAGGATTGAAAGAGTCGCAATAGATGGATAGCATCTTCAAGGGATTGATGGCTTCTTCAGGAAAGGCTTGGCCTCCAGAAGATGAGGACTTTTTCGGAAGGATAGAGTCATTGTATTCCCGAGTACTGATTCTCTTTTAGGATGGTATTCTATTGAATGAAGGCTACCTTCTTACTTGGCAGGATGGGGTAGACAGATATAGTACGATTGGATTGATGGATGGTGCACTATCCTTCTCCCAATCATTTCTCAGCAAAACCAATGAGTACAACTTATTAAAGGGAAACTACGAAAAAGATCTTAGAGCTAGCTCTCTCAATCATCCACAGCTCCGGGATTAATGTGCTCTTTTTTATGCTGGAGTCATAGCTTATCTAAATTCTTATTCCCACCCCTACAAGGTCTTTAAATAAAATGAAGATAAGACGATAACTTATCGTCTGCATCTATAACTACTTCTGGTTTATATACACTGCTAAAAGGTTGAATTCCAAACGATTAGGTTAGGGCAGGGTGGAGTTCCTCTTTAGCACTGTTCTTTTAGGTGTAGTTCCGTCTAATCAAGGTATAAAAGCAAAAGCAAAAGCCTGGTTAAGCTTCGACGAGCTGCCTATTGATATTCCTGACTTTTCCACTGTTGCTTAGTTCTGGGTAGATGGGTTGGGCTAGCCACACAGGTACGCCCGGGCCTCTGAGAGTGACCGACCTTGGCACCTTCACTCACTCAGTCCCCAACTATAGTGTGCTCCCTACCCAATGACTCTATTCCTGAGCCCATAAGCATAAGCAGAAGGATTGACCAATCCCAGATAAAGATAGACGGTGAACCAAGAAGATCAAAAAGCATTTTCATTCCCTCTCTTTTCTCCCTGGAAACTATACTGGGGAACTAAGCCTAAATGAAATGGTAGGTTTCGACATCTTTTTCCCTTCGCTGACTCTTTATCTTCAGCTTCAATTACAAAGCATTCTGCTTCCGAGAAATTCTGCCTTTGAGCGACGACTTTTGGAGCAGGAGTAATAGGGCGAAGCAAGCCTACACTGGCCACCGTCACCATCCTTTCTTTATTAGTTAGTGCCAGCTCTAGCTCTCCCGACGAAGAAATCTCTGTCCTACTGCACGCGTCGGTCTTTCCAACTCGACATGTGATCTCAACCTCCTCATTACGAGGCGGGCAATGGAATGAAACCGTCGGATGCTAATCCTAGGTTCACGAATCCGAAGAAATCAAACTGACTTACTGTCCTCGGAGACATTTCAGAGGTCTTTGATAGAGTTCAATCAGCCCTTTTCCACAGTTAGAGGAGTGGCCAAAGGACGAGAATCAAGCATGTCTGCACGAGGCAAGAGATCTAGGGCATATTTCTGCTGACGAAGGATAAGAGTGCGCCCCTGCCGATACACTTCCATACCAAGAAAGTCGTGGAGAAGGCCCGACGTCTTTCATATTTTCATGAGCATGCAAGAACGAAAGAAGAGCAAGTATTCCCTGTTGATCACTACCTGTGAGAAAAATATCATCGACATATAAAAGAAGGTAGATACTATCCCCAGATGTGTGACGAATGAATAAAGAGGTATCACAGTGGGGCCTGTCTTCTGTCCGGTTCTTGGGTCCGGTCGAGCCTCTTTGAAATTACATCCCTGCCTCTCGTCTAACTCGAGTTGCCCCGCTCCTTTGGCAGTTAAAGTAGCTCGCTTCAAGAAGTAAGATTATATCCCTAGGGGTATGTTACGAGCAGAAGTTCTCTTGCTAGTGGAAGTAAGAGTAGCAAGGTTAGGACCGCATATAAATAGAATAGGGGAAAGAAATTTGATTCCCTAGAAGTTTGTCCGGTTGGGAAAGCCAGAACTCTTGTAAACCAGCTTGATAAAGGGTAGTGGTAGGGACAGTCTCAGTACCACTTTCAGTGCGATAGTCCTTCATTGCGACTTAGATTGCACGATCAAGATCAAAGTGTCCGTTCGGTAAGTCAGCCAGTCGTCATCTTATCTTGAACGAGCATCGTCGTCCCCATCACTTCCTCATCCTCAACCTCTAGAGGAGTGGAAGAGACTTCTTTGTCCTTCTTGTTTTGACTTTTGCTCTGACTTCTTCTCATCTAAGCATTTGCTTCGGCCTACAAAAGCTCGGACGAGCGGGGAATATCATAAACTCAAAGAAGACCAGGGTCAGCCGACCTAGAAGAAAACACAAATAGAGATAGGTCAACTGATTAATAGGTATACTTGTCAAGCGACACAGACACAGGTACATAAGGAATCACATCATCACCTCCTTCTTGCTCTTTGGCTTTATTAGCGTCAGCTGAGGCCTCTCTTTGATCATTCCTGTCTTTCGGTGCTTGCCCTTTCTTTGTTGAATAAAGATCTTCATCGATCTCCACTACGGCTGTCACTCTTACAGGATAGGGAGAATTTACGTATTACGAGAATGTCGTTGAAGTAGGATCGCTAGTGGGATAGTCCAGTGGTACTCCTTGCCTCTGTTGACACAATTAACCAACGGGGACCGACAGACAGCTTGCTTAGTAAAGTCTTTTATCTTCCATTCAGGGGTCATGAATGATTAAGAGAAACGAAGGGTGAGTGCAACGAACTAGAATTTGGGACCAGTCTTGTAGCGAATAAAGGAAAAAGGTCCCGGTAGGGGTCAGCAGCGTCGGGAGGCGGAGGTGAACAACAAGGACTATCTCTCGTAGCCGATATCCCACCCTTCTTCCGTAAGGATGGATTCGGGCTTAAGCCAACTCGACCAAGGGGGGAGGATAACTCCTTTTCAATAATAGGAGCGTAACCTACTACTAATGTATGTAGACCAAGGACTTTCCATTTCAACGGGATTCTCGTCTCCAGCTCTTTCCCACCAGCTCGTTCTTTACTAGGCATCTAGGCGAACCCGCCGGGTTAATTAACTCAACGTAAAGAAAGCTCATTAGATCAAAACTAGGGGAGTGCTTACTAATAGCGAAAGGTTAACATCTCTCCGCCCTTATTAGTAGTAGCGAACATCAGGTAACTTCGTGCTGTAAAACGACAGATTGGTAATGAAAGGCAATGTACTAAGAAAGCGCAACTCTATTAGACCTTTATCTGGAAAAAGCTGGAAGAAAGGCGAGAAAGAAAGGTTGCCTACTACTAATAAGGGCGGGTAAGAAAGAGAGGTGAGGTGACTAGCTTTGTAACTTTATTCAATCTAAAAGGTTGGCTCAGTGCCCTATCCGCCTTTAAGTGAAGGGGCGCATCCACCGAAGATGGCAGCGGGAAAGACGGGAGCACGAACGAGGTAGCTTATGCTTTTTTTCATCCTCATTACCGAATCACCTTTGGTCGAATCATTGCGCGGAAGCGCTAGTATGGGACAATCTACTTTGACTCATTTTTATAGTTTACACACTTTTGTATTGCCACTTTTTACTGCCGTATTTATGTTAATGCACT
>CAZNMO010000233.1:6011-6635 GCA_964574195.1 uncultured Clostridiaceae bacterium
CATTATTCTTTTTGGTACGTTGTTATGAGCAGCTCTGGTGCTCGATCTTAGGTCTGAGGTATGGGTCGAATCATGATAAAGAAGGTTCGGTGGTTTTATAATTCCCAAGCGGAAAGTCGTATACTTTCAAAGTAGATGGAGTGATCAAGCGGCCCTTCTTGCGCCAACATACATCCAATGGCATAGAGTGATGCGTCAGTATGAACATGGAACTCCTTATTCCAATCCGGAAACCGAAGGATTGGGGCTGACAGCAAACACTCATCTGCATGCTTAAAGGCTTAATCCTGTTCCGGTTCCCAAGCCTTATACCTTTCTTCTGCAATGATTCCATTCTGGGATTCCGCGCTTCGAAAAGTCTTTTTTGATGCGTCTGTAATAGCCTATGTGTCCCAAAAAAGAACGTGCTACGCCCGGCCCCCTTTTCAGTAGATGAGATTAGGAAGAAAGCCCGACTTCGAAGCTCAGCTTAGCCCAGGACTTGGGAATAGAGCGAAGGAAAGGTTAATATTACTATATTATTTCTTCCCTCTTCTTCCTCCCTGACTTCATACTCGCTCTAACCCAACAAAAAGGGCAGAGTTCCATTTGGTGGGTGGGTCTAGGGCGAACGAAAGAGATGTG
>CAZNMO010000234.1:0-6614 GCA_964574195.1 uncultured Clostridiaceae bacterium
TGCTTACCATTTTCACGACATATATTTCTTGGTGCTTGTTATATGATTCGCAGGTGGGTCGGGAATTTAGGGAGTAATTTGAAAAAAAGTTAAATAAAATATATTAAAAGAAAAAGCATGAGTCCAAAGCCTGATAAATAAAGGCACAGAGTATCATGAAGAAATCCCGGCTTATTGACAATCAATAGAGGTTATGCTATCTTTATTAAAAAGATACCTTTAATATAGTCCTGTGAGGCTAGCAAGGTGAAGAAAAGAATACTTGGATGACAAGTCATACCTTCATGCCCGCAGGCGTGGAGGTTTTTTATTGTTATAACCCAGATACCTTTAATAATAGTCCTGTGAGACTAAGAAGGAGGAAAAATTTATGAGCTTAAAAGGAAGACATTTGATCGATCCCAATGATTTTACCCTGGAGGAGCTTGACGAGGTATTCGATCTGGCAGGAAGGATAATCAGGAACAGGGATGCCTTTGGAAGCATCTGTAAAGGGAAGATACTCGGAACCTGTTTCTATGAACCAAGCACCAGGACAAGGCTCAGTTTTGAATCAGCCATGCTCAGAATGGGCGGAACGGTGCTTGGGTTTTCTGATGCAAGCACCAGCTCTGTTTCAAAGGGTGAAAGCATCGCAGATACCATAAGGGTGCTGAGCACTTATGCGGATGTGGTGGTAATGAGGCATCCTAAGGAAGGAGCACCGAAGCTGGCATCGGAGTTTTCATCCGTACCTGTCATAAACGGAGGCGATGGAGGACATCAGCATCCAACACAGACCCTGACAGACCTGCTGACCATAAAACAATACCACGGTACCCTGGATAATCGTATAATAGCCTTCTGTGGGGACCTTAAATTCGGAAGAACGGTTCATTCTCTTATCAGCGCCATGTCAAGATACAAGGGCTCAAGCTTCGTACTTATATCCCCATCTGAGCTCAAGCTTCCAGAACAATTGAAAACAAGCCTGACAGAAAAGTACAATATAAAGATCCATGAAACAGAAAGCCTGGAAGAAGTCATTAACCAGGTGGATGTACTCTATATGACCAGAATACAAAGAGAAAGGTTCTTCAATGAAGCTGATTATATGAGGTTGAAGGACAGCTATATCCTGGACAGAAGCAAGCTCAGGAATGCCAAGGAGAATATGCTTGTGATGCATCCACTTCCGAGGGTAAATGAGATAAGCTACGATGTGGATGCCGACAAAAGGGCAGTGTATTTCAAGCAGGCAGAGTATGGAATATATGCAAGAATGGCGCTTATGGCGCTCTTATTGGGGGTGGATGTAAATGTTGACGGTAAATAGTATAAATTATGGAATTGTCATAGACCACATTACCGCAGGAAACGGCATCAAGATTTTTGAGAAGCTCAAGCTGGATCAGGTAGATTTCCCAGTAGTCCTTCTTATAAATGTACCAAGCAGTAAATTTGGGAAAAAGGATATAATAAAAATCGAGAATAAGATAGATGTGGATCTTACTATGCTTGGCCTAATCGACCCAGCGATAACGGTAAATATCATAGAAAACGATAAGATAGTGAACAAGATGAATATCAACATTCCGGATGAGGTGCAGGGATTGTTCCAATGCAAGAATCCGAGATGTGTAAGCAATTCCGATGTTTATGTGACTCCAAAGTTCAAGCTGGCTCATGTGAATGGGAAGATACACTACCGCTGCAATTACTGTGAGGAGCTGACGACTTACAGCCTGTAAAAGACAAGATCCTTCGTTTCACTCAGGATGACAGTTAAGAGTCATCCTGAGCGGGGCGAAGGATCTTTTGCAGTTAAATTCGTATTATTCACTTAAGTATGCCAGCAGTAGCTCCGCAGTGCACCTGATAGAGTCGATATGTGTACGCTCGTAAGAATGGGAAGCATATACGCCAGGACCGATCAGTCCTGTTCTCAGGCACAATCCGGCTCTAAGCGCGGTTGATGCGTCGGACCTGTAGCTGGGATAAATGTCCAGCTTGTGATCAATGCTGTTTTTCCTGGCAAGCTCAACCAGTTTGTTCCTCATCCTGAGATCATAAGGTCCGCTGCTGTCCATGGCGCATATGGATACAGAGTATTCATCTGTATTCTGTCCGATCCCGGGAGCTCCCATGTCTATGCAAAGCAGCTCTTCTGCTTCCTCTACTATTCCTGAGCAAGCTCCATGCCCGACTTCTTCATAATCAGTGATAAATATCTGGATCGAGTATTCAGGAATGATATTGTTATCCCTCATGTACTTGCATATCCCCAGGGTTATGGCCACGCCCGCCTTGTCATCCAGATGCCTTGACTTTACAAAGCCGGTTTCAGTTACTCTGAACCTTGGATCGAAGGATATATAATCTCCGACTTCAATACCCAGCTTTTTTACATCCTCGGAGTCCATGACTTTTTCGTCCAGCACAAGCTCCATATTATCGAAGGTCCTGGCAATGCTGCCGGTATCGTCATGGATATGTATGGATGGCTTTGTAGTATATATTGTGCCTGAACATACCTTGCCGCCGGCAGTATGGACAAGGCAATTCTCACATTCGACGGAATTTCCGGAATAGCCTCCTACTCGTGATATGGCCAGTCGTCCGTTTGACTTGATCTCCTTTACCATAGCTCCCAGAGTGTCTACGTGGGAAGCGACCGCCTTTTTTACCCGCTTGTTCTTTCCTTCGATGAAGGTATATAAGGAACCCTTTGCAGTGTAGGTTGCAGGCATTCCAAGCATATAAAACTCATTCTCCAGCATACGGAAGATATCTTCAGTATAGCCTGTGGGACTTGGGGTGCTGCATAGCTTTTGCAGTATTTCCAGTGTATATCCGGTATCGATCATGATTTTGTTAACCTCCCCATATATAAATGCAATGTGAAATACATTCCTATTATAGCACTACGCAGGTATGGTTACTATCTAACAAAAAATTATTGTAAGTATACCTGATGCCTATGTGTTATAATGATATAAATAATATTAAGGTATAATGGGATAAAGGGAGGTGCTTGTATGAAATTACCTGAATTGAAGGTTGGAATTTCGAAGACAGTTC
Organism: uncultured Clostridiaceae bacterium; assembly: GCA_964574195.1. Lineage (GTDB taxonomy): Bacteria > Bacillota > Clostridia > Lutisporales > Lutisporaceae > BRH-c25. Next base: position 3,061 of record CAZNMO010000234.1, read on the forward strand.
AGAAGGTCATTACCAGGGAGGATACAGCCCTGAATTTTGGAAGCGGTGCACTGGACAATCTGCTTGCAACACCGACACTTGCCGCACTTATGATCGAAGCATCTGTAAAGCTGATCGACCCGTTGCTGCCTGAGGGATATATTACCATAGGCAAAACGCTGGAGATAGAGCATGAGAATCCTACAAAAGAGGGCATAACCGTCTCTGTTACAGCCAAGCTGCTGGAGTCGGAGGGCAACCGGGTGACCCTGGAAATAATAGCGACTGATGAGATCGGAAGGATCGGTGCGGGCTATCATGAAAGATATATTGTAGCCAAGGATCTTCTGATGAATAAGGTAGAGGAACGCTTCAGCATAATACAGGCGAGACCCTAAGGCTTTACAGTAAATGTAAACAAATTGTAAAAAAAGTAATCGCTGCAAATAGTTCGGTTGTTTTTTTGCCGATGTTAGAATATAATATTAACAAGTTTAAAAATTAATATGCTCAATCATTCGCTGAGTCCCTGGCAGCAGGGAACGGGGGAACCAATTAATGGGGTGAATCCTGCTTCGGCAGGTAGGGTCAACTTCTTTCGATCCGAATCCGTCAGCTAACCTCGTAAGCGTGGGAAGAGGAGGACTGGGTGTGATTTGTGTAATTACAGCCGTGGTTTACTCCACGGTTTTTTGCTACCCAAAAACAGCCCGCCCGGGACTTCCTTTTAAGAAAAAAAGGAGGGATTGAAATGTCGGTAGAAACCAGAAGCTACAGCACTGTAAACCCATATCACCTGAAAAGACTACTGAGGGTAAGGAAAGCCGAAGCCTGTGATATAGATGAGATATTCAATGTTGCAGCATCGGTCGGGACATCGGAAAAGCTGTCTGAGCAGGGGTTCCTTGTAGATGACTATCTGTCAAGACCTGCATACTACAAGAATAAAATCAAAAACTGGATAAAGAGCCTTGAACATTTCTATGTAGCCGAGTACGACAAGGTATATGGCTTTATGATAGCCTATACCAGGGAAGAATGGCTTGGCGACAATCCTAATTGGATCAGTGACATTTATTGGAATCCGGATTTTGACAAGAGCTGGACAGACAAATTCATCGTAGTAGATAAAACGGCTGTATATGCCGATTTGACAGGTATGGGTATTGGAAGCCTTATATATAAAAGGCTTTTGGAGGATCTCTCTGTTGATGGTGTAGAGCATATTTTCGCAGAGACCATAATAAGCCCTCAGCCCAATTTCGCTTCGCTGCAGTTCAGAAAAAAGCAGAACTACAGCCTGGCAGGTGTCCGTTATGAGAGATATAATGAAAACTTGTATACGGATCTTATCTACCACAAGCATGCACAATAGTGTAAATAGATAAAATAAGAGCACCCCGGAAGGAGTGCTCTTATTTTTATAGATATAAATATTATCTACCGGACATGCTTCTTTCAGCTGTCTCGATTAATCTTTTTACCATGTTTCCGCCTACTCTGCCTGCATCCCTTGCTGAGATGTCTCCGTTATAGCCTTCCTTTAAGCTAACGCCTACTTCGGAAGCTATTTCGAATTTCATCCTGTCAAGAGCTGCTGCTGCCTGAGGTACTACTTTCTGATTATTTCTTGCCATTTATATCACCTCCTGATATTATGATTGACCGAAATGAGAATAATATTAGTGTTATATTATTGGAGCATTACCATTATTCGCTTGCATTTTGAAATTGGATATGATATAAAATAATTAAAAGTCAAAGAAAGTCAAAGTCAAAACCGGAGGTAAGTTATATGGATATAAACAAACTGACTCAGAAGGCCCAGGAAGCCGTCCTTGAATCGCAGAACCTTGCCGTCAAAAACAATCATCAGACTATAGAGGGTGAACACGTGCATTTTGCTCTGATCGTGCAAAATGATGGCCTGATCCCAAAGCTTCTGGCAAAAATGAATGTGCCTTTTGATTTCTACTACAAGGATATTTCAGAGCTGCTGGAAAAGATCCCTAAAATCTATGGTTCGGCTACAGCCACACCTTATGTTTCCAGGCGGTTTGAGGAATTATTCATAAAGGCCGGAGACGAAGCCGAGAAGTTTCAGGATGAATTTATAAGCGTAGAGCACATTTATCTTGCTTTAATAGATGAAAACAACTCTCCATCGGCTAAGATTCTCAAAAAATATGGTATCACGAGGGATAAGTTCCTGAAGGAGCTTTCCACCGTAAGGAGCAGCCAGAGGATAACCAGCCAGAATCCCGAAGAAACCTATGAAGCATTGAAAAAATTCGGACGTGACCTGGTGGAGGATGCACGCAGAGGAAAGCTGGATCCTGTTATAGGCAGAGATAATGAAATACGAAGGATAATAAGGATACTTTCAAGAAGGACCAAAAATAATCCTGTGCTCATCGGAGAGCCCGGGGTAGGTAAAACTGCAGCAATTGAGGGCCTGGCTCAGAGGATAATGAAAGGCGATGTGCCGGAAGGCCTGAAAAATAAAACGATTTTTTCACTGGATATGGGTGCGCTGATAGCCGGAGCCAAATACAGAGGAGAATTTGAAGAGCGGCTGAAGGCAGTCCTGAAGGAAGTGGAAAAGTCAAACGGCAGGATAATAATGTTCATCGATGAGATCCACAATATAGTCGGGGCAGGAAAGGCCGAAGGGGCAATGGATGCGGGGAACCTGCTGAAGCCGATGCTGGCAAGGGGTGAGCTGCATTGCATAGGCGCCACCACACTGGATGAATACAGGAAGAACATTGAGAAGGATGCAGCGTTGGAGCGCAGGTTTCAGCCTGTCCTGATCGAAGCTCCCGATGTAGAGGACACGATATCCATACTGAGAGGGCTAAAGGAAAAATTCGAAATACACCATGGCGTGAGGATACAGGATAACGCCCTGATTTCCGCTGCAGTACTTTCAAACAGGTATATAAGTGACAGGTTCCTTCCGGATAAGGCTATAGACCTTATTGACGAAGCCGCAGCCATGTTGCGTACGGAGATCGACAGCATGCCCAGCGAGCTGGATGAGATCATGAGAAGGATAATGCAGCTGGAGATCGAGCGGGAAGCCTTGAAGAAGGAGAGCGACAAGCAGTCGGAGGAGAGGCTGGAGGCGCTAAACAAGGAGCTGTCAGAGCTCAAAGCCTCCGGAGATTCCATGAAAGCCCAATGGGAGCTGGAGAAGGAAAACATAAAGAACATCCGTGAAATCAAGAAGCAGATAGAAGAAACCAGGTCTGAAATAGAAAAAGCTGAGCTTAAATATGACCTGAACAAGGTAGCTGAACTGAAATACGGAAAGCTTATACAACTGGAAAAGCAGTTGAATGAAGAGAAGCTTAAGCTGGAAAAGAAGCAGAGCATGGGTCAGCTGCTCAAGGAGGAAGTAACAGAGGAAGAGATATCTGAAATAATATCCAAGTGGACCGGAATACCTGTGAAAAGGCTGGTGGAGAATGAAAAGGAAAAGCTGCTGAGGCTTGACGACATACTTCACAGGAGAGTCATAGGACAGGATGAGGCTGTTGCTGCCGTAGCGGATGCGGTAATACGTGCCAGAA
>CAZNMO010000235.1:0-6603 GCA_964574195.1 uncultured Clostridiaceae bacterium
ATCAAATTTGTTGTATTTACTGCCTTGTATGTAGATATTAGTATAAAATTCTTGCAGCAATACTTATCAGCTGTTTCAGCAACGTTTAACGTCCCAAAAACATTGTTCTTGTTTGCCTCAACCGGATTCGCCTCCATCAATGGTACATGCTTATGAGCTGCTGCATGAAATACAACACCTGGGCGGTATGTTTCAAATACCTCCTCCAGCCGTTTCCTATCCCTAACAGAAGCAATTATTACCTCTATATTGAGTTTGTCTTTATACTGATATTTCAATTCATTCTGTAACTCATATGCGTTATTCTCATATATGTCCAATATGAGGAGCTTTCGAGGGCAAAATCTCGCAATCTGCCTACAGAGCTCAGATCCAATAGAACCGCCCCCGCCTGTTATAAGAACCACCTCGCCCTTAAGGTATCCGGAAATATCCTCTGTGTTCAGGCTTACCTCATCTCTTCCAAGCAAATCTTCTATACTTACATCCCTTATGTTTTTAATACTTACACTGCCATTTATTATTTCATATACACCAGGCAAAGTTTTCAGTTTGCATTTTGTTTCCTTGCATACCTGAAGAATATTTCTTAGGTCACTTTTACTTGCAGATGGCATGGCAATAATAATTTCATCTATGCTTTCCTGCTCAGTAATCTCCTTGATCTTATCACGCCCTCCCATTATTGGAACTCCATGTATATGAGCGCCATGCTTCAAGGGATCGTCATCTATAGCCGCAACAGTAACTCCATTTAATTCTTCGTGGCTTTTTAGTTCCTTTATTACCATAGAACCCGCATCCCCTGCCCCGATAACCATTATGCGTTGGTAGCTGCTAAGTGTTCTTGATGCAGATGACTTCAGCTTCCTGCCAATTCTATAGCTGAATCTAAGGCCCCCTACCGACAGAAAGGTGAGGATCCATGACATAATATATACAGTCCTTGGCAGCCTAAGCCCCGTTATCAAACCGAAGACAAATGAAAGTACAGCTTCAGTGGATGTCGCAAAAAACACTTGGATAAGCTCGTCTATACTGGCATACCGCCACAAGCTATTGTACAGCCGATACAAGAAATATATTCCGATTTTGATAATGGTCAGGTAGACGAAAGAATCAAAAAACAATACTACGTAGCTTTCAGGAATTAACCCATCGAACCTGAAATATAATGCTAAATATATCGATATATTAATCATGACTATATCAGAAAGAAGCAAAAACAACTTTCTCGAAATAACTTTCATGTATTTTCCCCCTTAAACCTGAAAAGAAATTTTATTTTTTCCGTGCTATTTTTCAGGTTTAGACTTTTCCCAATACTCCTTGAAGTATATAGCTACTATTGATACTGTTAGCGTAAACACCACAGACAGTAATAATATCAAGTATTTTTGCTTGTTTGATGGTTCTACCGGCTGGTCAGCTCTCCGGATTACTGTAAAATACATATTATTGAAATCGACCGCTGATAGTAATTCAACCTGCTCACGCTTGAATAACAAGGTCTCATATATCTGATTTGTTATATTCTGTTTTACCGCCAAGCTGCTCAACATAGAATTATCCTTTTCTGTCGAATACTTCGCAGCAAGAGTGTTCATCTCTTTAATTTCTGTTTCCTTGCTTTTGATCATATTGTCCAAATAGTTTGATAACTTTCCCAGATTGCTTGTGTAGAAATCAGCCATTTGAGTTTTTAATGTATCAACGTAAGTATTTGCAATTTTAGATGCTAATTCCGGGCTGCTATCACTTACGCTTATCGTGAAAACATTTTGCACATTAGATATTTCCAATTTCTGTTCGAGCTCCGTTATGGTATAGTTGGCTTCACCCTTTAAAGTTTCGACAACCGCTTCGATGATGACATGGTCCTTCATCTTCTGTATATATGCTTCCTCGTTAAGTCTAGCTTGCTCAAACAGCGAAGATAATAGAATATTGCTGTCCTCGCTGTTGCTCTTATCAAGTTTAGTCAGCTTTTCAATATCCAAATCTCCATTTGACAGGTATAGGTTGGTTTCTTCCTTACCGCTGTATGTTGAAAATGAGAAATTATTAATATTAATAACTGACTCTGCCACATAAACAGGCGGAATTATATGGAACATAGTAACATATACCGCTATCGCAATAAAAACTACAGGAATAACTATATACTTTTTTTGTTCTATCAATATCTCAATTATCCTTCTAAAAGTCAATTCCTCCATTATTTCCTCCATCCCTTTCCGATTCTACTTTTTTTTCTCCGCTGCTTTTTTCCACTGCTCAGCGATCTTAAACATTTTCTCCAACTTCTCGGGAATAATCAACTGCCTTGATGACTTTTCCTTCGCAGCTTCAATCTGTGACCTGGTTTGGAGCATTTTGTCCAAATAAGGTATTGCATCAGCAAATTTCTTATTTTTAAAGAAGTAGCTAGCCACCTGATAGTTAACATCAACCTTAAAGCTGTAAGCATCTACACTTAAAGGCTGTAAAGCTATAAGATTGTCTGCTTTACTGGAGGCTTCCTCAAAGCGCCCATACTTCAATAATAGATTAATTATAGTCGGTGTGTAACGTGTATTGTACGGTTCATATTTTGTAGCAGCTTTCAAATTATCATTCAACAGCACTAAATCAGACTGACTCCGGCTACTTTGATACCGCCTGTCCAGAATTTGAGCATAGTCTATTTTATATGCTGCATTATATTTGTCATATCCAATTGCCTTCTTATATAATTTCTCAGCCTTCAAAACATCGCTATTAATAATCCTTGAAGCATTGTTACCGCTGATAATTCCCATAAAAATAGTTGTGCCGGTAAAAGTAACCAATATTGCAGCAATAGTCAATCCAACTTTACCATATGAGTTTATATTCTTAGGCACTCCATTAAAACTAGGCATATTTGAGCTTATAATCGCCAATAACGCAAATGCTAAAAAAATGACTGCCATCAAGGATAAATCAAAATCTATCGCTGCGTGCATGAATATCATTGCCGCAGGCAGCAATAATGAGATTTCAAAGTAATCCTTTTCTTTTAGTAAAATCGATAAAGCATATTTTATTAATATGCCTGAAGTAAGAATTAAAGCAATGATTCCAAGCATACCTATCTCTGTTAGCATCTGTATATAATGGTTATGTGTCTCCCTTGTTGAGTAAGGATATGACTGATACTGTGTATACAGGTTTTGCCATGCGCCACCTCCGGCGCCAAACAAAAAATAGTCCTTAAATAGCTTAATGCCATCCTTTGCAAAAACAAGTCTTGCATCGTTGTTGCTTGAATCCAGGCTGAAATCTGATAGTCGCTCACCAATTGCAGACGGAAGATTCTTAAACCTCTTAAATTCCCTTACTAAGCTGCCTCCATTGTCCAGTATCTTCATTCCACTGATAGATAGAGTATTATCCTTACTTAAATTGTATATTGTAATATATATAATCTTTGTATCATTTAACGTTGAAAAATCATAACCGTCCTTGACTCCAACTGATTGATCAAAATCCCTGTATATCTCTGTCTGCAAACCCTTTTCGTCAATGCTGGTAATAATAATACCAGCATCATTATTTTCTTCGCCATTGGCTGCTTCATAATAAAAGCGATATGCTGTGTCTGGGTCTGGGTTTACCATCTGCAATGTATAATTGGCTTCTTTCTGCACATCGACAGTTAGATTTTCAATAGCAAGCAGCCATATGCCTGAAACAATCACGCATGCAATAAGTAATCCAAATATAATATATCCAGCCTTTGGCGAAATTAAGTATATTTTCTCCTTTATATATTTTCTGTATATAAATTGCAGCCCTGCTGCTATTGTTAAAGAAAGAAGCAGAAATATCATAGTCGAATGCTTTAATCTATAGAATGCAACAATAAAGGGAGCGCATGAAATGCTCATTATAACAAGGTTGAATATCATGTCAAACTTGTTTTTCATATTCACTAAAACAAAGTAAACTGCAATCAATAATCCAAAAATAAGATAAGAACCTCTGGATAAAGTAAGTATAAAAGCTGAAAATAGAACAACAATATTTAACTGGTAGTATACTCCTGCCAGTATCTTGCTTGAGCGTATCAATAACCCTAGCCCCAGGAATATGCCCGCACCCAGAACTGCTGCTGTAGTATTGGGATACTGGTATAGTCCGCTCAGCCTGTCACCCATAAAAGCCCCCTTAAAATTCCAGATACCCATAGCAGATATTAGTCCTGTAATAGCAACGACAGAAGTCGAAAATAGTAGGACATTTATGAAAATATTACGTAAACATCTATTCTTTGATAGGTCTGATATCAACTTATACAACATAAAACATGCAGAGTAACGAAGTATCGCATCTAATGAATCCTTCGCGTTAACAGAAAAGAAAAATGAAATGGCATAGCTCACAGGATATATTAGTAGCATAACATCAAGCCAATTACGTATAAGACCCGAGCCTTTGACCAGAAGTCTTGATATAGAATATATTGCAAATATTAATGAAATAATTGCAATAGCCGGAATATAATTCTCCCTAAAATACAAACCTCTAAAGAAAGGCATTATAATGATGAAAAGCGATACCATTAATGCAATTATAGACTCATAAATGGTGGTATCTTTCAGTTCAAATAAATCTTTAATTAGATCAAATTTACTATTACTTCTGTTTCTTCCTCTAGTCTTAACCGAAGTATTCATCAAATACACCCCTTAATTATTGAATAAGAATCAATGATACAATATATATATTATAACAATATAAGACACAATTCAAATAAAAGTTATGACAGAGTATACCAGATTTGAGTAATTGTAAACGTAGGCATAGTAGTTCATTGATAATAGTTCAATAAGAAAGGAGATAGCCGAAGCTATCTCCTCCTTATTGGTTATTCTTTATTATTTTGTGTAAACCCTTGTGTAAACTGGAGCTGGTTCCTTATCAAGTACTGTGTCTCCATCTACGTCGATCATCCTGTAAACTTCGATCATATACTTTGCACCAGCTGGTACGCCAGCTATTGCTGCTTCTGCGTCAAATCCGTTAACTCCACCAACCAATGGTGTTGTTGTAACTTCATAAACGAAATCTACTACATAGTCAGTTATGTTCCAATCGCTGAATACTACGTAGTCATTACCTGCTACATCTACTACTTCTACTCCACCGTCTGAAAGGATACCCTTGAAGCTGTAAGTTACAGCGTCGCCGCCAACTACAGCATTAACTGTATAGGTTACATCCTTTGACAATGGCTGCTTCAATGTGATAGTACCAACTGTCTTTGCAGTGTTGAATGACTCAGCATTCTGTATTTCTAATGTATCGTTCAGAACCTTAACTCCTGTTGCCATTGCTGTTGTTGTTCTAATCTCAACAGTTCTAGCGTCAACAACTGCAACACCCTTGATGTAGTTCTTCATCACTACTGATGAAGCAACAAATTCGAATTCCAGGTCTGATACGTTTTCTACTGTATTGCCAGCTATATCAGCTGCGCCTGTCTTTGGTATCAATGTGTATACTTCTCCAGGTACCAGGTTCAGGGAAGCAACATCGAGGTTAACTATAGTAGCATCATCAGCGTCTACTTTAGTATTAGCTGCTGTAACCTGCTTTGAAGTTACTGTGCTTGAACCCTTTGTGTAAGGTCCTTCTATGCTGTATGTTCCTGGTGTATTCATGTCTTCGCTGAAGTGGATCTGTACCTTGCCTGTGTTAACAGCTTCTGCATATTCTATAACTGGTCTGTCAGTGTCATCCAGGTATGGAGTATACTTGTAGCTCTGGTCAGCTGTTGCCAGGTCAGTTCCTGAGTAGTCTACTATTTTGCTCAGGTCAAGTGTGATTTCTCTGTCTGGTGTGTGCTTGCCAGCAGGCAATGCCAAATTAACAATAGAAAGTGCTTCTGTAGTCTGGTCATCTTCTTTGTCTATCTTTGCATTATAGCCAGCAACTTTACTATTATCACTCTTATAGTTGTCAGTTCCTGTCAGCATTGCTGTATACAATACTGGTCTTGAGAATGTAACCTGAAGAGTCTTCATATCGAGCTGGTCAACACCAACTATTTCAAGGTCATCCTGTATATCTGAGCTTCCATAGAATGTTTCCTTGTCAGCATCAGCTGCAGGTACATCAAATGTGTTGTTGTGCAGGTCTTTTACACTTGTCAGCTTGTATACCATGTAGTTCTTGCTATCTGACAAATTAGAACCAAACTGGTAAGTTACTGTTGTATTATCGTCTATTGTGTAGCCAGTACGATCTATACCTACTACATTACCTGTTACTGTTGCACCAAGTACGCCATTAGCATCAACTTCTCTAAGAGTCAATACTGATGTTGATGTTGCCTGAACAGCTTCATTGAAGGTAATCGCTACTTCATTTCTGTTTACTGCTACTATGTTTTCTATTTCTGAAGCATCTGTATCAACAGAAGCCTGACCTGATGTGAAGTATGCCTTGTAGCCTGACATTTCGTTTCCTACTCTGTCCTTAACACCAGTGATTGTTATTGTGTAGTTCTTGTTTGTAACCATTTCTGGAGTTGTCAAAGTAACTACCATGTAATCAAGTTTTCCGGATATTTATACC
>CAZNMO010000236.1:0-6598 GCA_964574195.1 uncultured Clostridiaceae bacterium
CATGCGGCTGTTAACCGCAGGGTCGTTGGTTCGAGTCCAACTTGGGGAGCCATTTAATTTTTTGCAAAGGTATGCTGGTTTATCTAAGGATAGACCGGTGTATTTTTTTATTTGCCTGGACATATGATATAATTACTTTAAAATAAGAAAAGGGAAGTCATGATTTGACTTCCCTTTTCTTATCTATTGGTATTTACAAATACTAAAATGAATCTAAATACTTTTGCAAGGCATCAAAATACTTGCCCATATGAATCCCATCAACAAATGAATGATGAGCTTGAACGGAAAAAGGTAGTAATACTTTCTCATTTTCATTGAAGTATTTTCCCCAGGCCAATCGGGGGACGGAATCATCTTTATTGAATGAAATTGTATGTGTTAAGCTCGTAAATGAAACCCATGGAATACAAGTAATATAGGCTAAGTCATTCCTTCCTTCCACATCCTCTTTAACAAAATAGTCCTTTTGGCGTGCTGATCTTTCTTTTGCCATTGTGACAAAGCTTTCAATATCGTTTTCCATGTCTACAGTAACCATCTTGAACAGCTCAGAATTCTCTGCCATATCTGTAAAGGACGGGTGTATGGTTTCATGTAGAACAACATTTTCATCTTGGATTCTATACTTGAATTCCTTTACTTGATTCAATGCGTATGTTGCAGCATATATCATTGCATAATAGAAAGGAGTACCTCTCTCCTTCAATTTGAATAGAAATTTCGTGATATCAATGTTTTGGCATATCAGGTATTGCGGATAATCCATCCTCCTGAAGAAATTATAATGGGTTGCTCTGCTCCAGGTATCCATGTTGATAATTTCCATAGCCATCGCCCCTATCGTCAGCATCCCATATCGGTGATACCTCTTTTTATATGATAGTACATAGCCAAAGCTGCGCCTTCTGCATCCCGCTGTTCGATAAACTGTGCTATAAGGTGGTGGTTTTTCAATGCATTATCCCTTGCACGCTCGTTCGTTCCTGCATAAACAGCAGTATTGATGGCTTCGCAAATTGATGCCTCTATCGCAGGAAGCATCAATTCGATCACACTGTTATGTGTTGCTTTTGCAATGGCTGCATGGAACTTTTGGTCTGCAGCTAAGTATGGCAGTCCGGCCATAATAAGCTCTGCGGACTCTCTTTCACATTCAAGTATCTCCCTTATTTCCTCATCCGTAGCCCTTTCAACAACAAGGCGCACGTTGGCAGGTTCAAGAACAAGGCGCATTTCAAACCAGTTGAAAACAAGCTTCTTTTTATCTTCAAGATATGACATCCCAAAAGGATCGTTCTGCGCTGCAGGTTGGGCAGTAACAAAGGTTCCTCGTCCTCTTACTATTGTCAGTATACCATTTGCCACCAGTGTTTTGACTGCTTCACGTATGGTCGTACGGCTGACACCGAGCATTTCGGCAAGCTCATGTTCGTTCGGCAGTTTGTCATTTGGCTGATATTTTTTTTCAAGGAAGATCATATCGCTTATCTGGTTTGCTATATTTTGCGAAATTGGAATAAAGCTATCAGGCATATTATATCTCCTCTTCTTCATTTCTAAGCTGCAATTTTCATTTTTCAAAGGTACCATAAGTAATTATTTTACAAATTAACCATATAAGACATTATACCACATCTGTTTTCAAAATCTAGTGGTATGATGACAAAAATACCATGATGTAGTATCGCATCCCCCAAAAAACCTTAAAAACATTGACAAATTAGTTGAATAGTCTTAATATTAGAATAAGACATCATACAACACAGGATGAAAACTACATGCATAGTCAAAGAATTCGCTTCTATTGAAATACGACATCATACCACTTGTATTTATTTAGTTAACAATATCCAAATAAAAATCATAAATCGAAATGGAGGAGAAAAAATGAGAAGTGACCAAATGAAGGCGGGAGTGACCAGAATAGCACACAGATCGCTTTTCAAGGCATTAGGTCTGACGGATGAGGAAATGCGCCGGCCTATGATTGGAATTGTCAACTCTCAGAATGACATAATTCCAGGGCATAAGCACCTGGGTGATGTTGCTGAGGCTGTCGAGGCGGGAATAAGGATGTCAGGGGGCACACCGTTCAAATTTCCAACTATCGGTGTTTGCGACGGAATAGCTATGGGACATGAAGGAATGAAATATTCTCTTATAAGCAGGGAACATATTGCAGACTCCATTGAGATAATGGCAATGGCCCATCCCTTTGATGCCCTGGTATTCATCCCCAATTGCGATAAGATAGTTCCGGGCATGATAATGGCGGCATTGCGGTTGAATATACCCAGCATTTTTATCAGCGGTGGTCCAATGATGCCGGGATACTATAACGGGAAAAAGATGACGGTGACCAATGCTTTTGAGGCTGTAGGAGCAGCAGGAGCGAAGAAAATGAGTGACGCTGAGCTGAAGACTATAGAGGATTATTCCTGCCCCGGCTGCGGATCCTGTGCAGGCATGTTCACTGCCAACTCAATGAACTGCATGACAGAGATCATAGGTCTCGGGTTGCCTGGAAATGGAACGATTCCGGCAGTCCATGCAGCACGTATCCGTCTTGCAAAGGAAGCAGGCATGAAGGTTATGGAGCTTCTTGACAAGAATATACGTCCCAGGGATATAGTCACAGCTGAATCACTTCACAATGCCCTTACTGCAGATATGGCACTGGGTTGTTCAACCAATACAGTACTTCACCTGCCTGCAATAGCACATTCAGCAGGCTTGAATATAAACCTGAAGGAAATAAACAATATAAGCAAGGCGACACCTCACCTGGTCAAGCTTAGCCCTGCAGGCTCAGATTGCCTCGTAGACCTCTGGCAGGCCGGTGGACTTCCTGCATTGCTTAAGGAATTGGACAGTTACGGATTGGTCAATACAAACTGCATGACTGTGACTGGAAAAACAGTAGCGGAAAATATAAAGGATGCCTACATAACAGATCCTGAAGTAATAAGGTCACGGGGAAATGCTTACTCACCTGATGGGGGCCTTGCGATCCTCTGGGGCAATATCGCTCCTGACGGCGCTGTAGTAAAGAAGGGGGCAGTACTCCCAGAAATGATGGTCCACAGCGGTCCGGCAAGGGTATTTAACAGTGAGGAGGAGTGTATGGAAGCAATAATGTCCGGAAAGATAGTGTCCGGCGATGTAATCGTTGTTCGCTACGAAGGTCCGAAGGGAGGTCCGGGAATGCGTGAAATGCTTACTCCAACCTCTGCTATTGCGGGTATGGGACTTGACAGTACCGTAGCACTGATAACCGACGGAAGGTTTTCGGGAGCATCCCGCGGTGCATCCATCGGACATATTTCTCCTGAAGCAGCAGCGGGTGGGCTGATAGGCATCATAGAGGAAGGAGACACCATAAGCATAGACATACCAAACAACAAGCTGGAGCTTCTGGTGGATGAAAAGACGATAGCTGAAAGAAAGGCAAAGTTCATTCCCCTTGTAAAGCCTGTATCTGAAGGATACCTGAAGCGTTATCGTAAGATGGTTACATCTGCAAATACAGGGGCAGTTTTTAAGGAGTAATCCAAAGAGCGAGTCAAAATATTATATTTTTGAGGAGGAGAAGAAATGAAAAAATTTAACCGTTTCATGCTTATCGCTATGGCACTAATAATGGTATTCAGTCTTACAGCCTGCGGAGAAAAGGCAGCGCCTGCCGCTGAAGCACCGGCTTCGGGTGATGCCGCCGCAACACCTGCAGCTTCTGGTGAGGCAAAGGTCTTGAAGCTGGGAATGACTATCAATGAACAGGACAGCTTCTATCTCTGTGCTCAGAAGTTTTCTGAACTGGTAAAGGAAAAAACTAATGGAGCTTATGACATACAGCTGTTTCCGAACTCTGCACTGGGTGATGAAAGAACAATGCTTGAGAGCATGCAAATGGGTACATTGGATGCAGGCATAATCACAAGCGGGCCATTTGTCAACTTTGTTCCCGAATTTGGAGTCTTCGATATGCCTTTCCTTTTTCCGGACAATGCAGCTGCGTACAAGATACTCGATGGCGAAATAGGCAAGGAGATACTGGGAAAGTTAGAGACTAAGGACCTGAAGGGGCTTGCGTTTGCTGAAAGAGGATTTAGAAATCTTACTAACAGTGTACGTCCGGTAAAGACCTCTGCAGACATAAAAGGACTTAAGATCCGTGTTATGGAAAATGAAGTTTATATATCCTCCTTCACATCCATGGGTGTAAATGCAGTACCCATGGCATGGACCGAAGCCCTTACAGCTTTACAGCAGGGGACAATAGAAGGCCAAGAGAACCCTGTTAATGTTATTCATGCATACAAGATGTGGGATTCACAGAAGTATGTTACTATGACGAGGCACGCATATGCAGCTGCTGTTATAACCTTCAGCCTGGATACCTTCAACAAGCTGCCTGCGGATGTACAGCAGATATTCCTTGATGCTGCACAGGAAGCCGCGGATTATGAGCGTGCATGGGTTGCTGAAAACGAGGCAACACAGATGGAAAATCTCAAAAAGAATGGTATGGAAATAGTGATGGATCCGGACATAGCAAGCTTCAAGGCAGCAGTACAACCGGTATACGACAAATACACCCAGTACAGTGAATATATCACAAGGATCAATGAAGCTTTAAAGTAAATATATAAAAATCATATGTTCGGAGGTGAGCTATTTGTCAGTTGCAAAAGCAGTAAAAAGAGCAAGTGATGCTGTAGACAGGATATGTTGTTGGATAGTAATACTGGCAATGGGGGGCATGGTACTTTTTACATCTGTACAAATAATAGCTCGTGTATTCTTTCAGGCTCTGTCCTGGAGTGAAGAGGCCACAAGATATCTGCTGGTATGGTCTACCTTTATTGGTGCCGGCTGTGTATACAAGAGGAGAGGTCACATAAATGTGACCTTCATCCAGGATCTTTTCAAAGGGAATACCAAGAAATTCATACAGATGCTGGTAAACCTGCTTTGCGCTGCATTCTTTGCAATTGCCGTATATTTTGGAATCAAATATCTGGGGAAGCAGGGCAGTCAGCTTTCTGCCGCTCTACGTATCCCTATGAGGCTAATGTATATGGCAATCCCGGTAGGATGCGGGATAATGCTGCTTCACGCTGTAAGTGCGATGTTTGATATATGGGACAATAAGGAGGTGGAGGGATAATGGGAGCCTTACTGTTGCTGGTTTTTCTGGGGGGACTTGCCCTTGGAGTACCAATCGCCTTTGTCATAGCCATTGCAGGTACGGTTGTGCTGATTGCAGGCGATGTCAATCTCCTTATAATAATACAGCGTTTATTTGCTTCCACGGATTCATTTTCTCTTGTAGCAGTGCCCTTCTTCATACTCGCAGGAGACCTGCTTGCCCGTGGTGAAATGTCAAAGACTCTGGTTGCCTTTGCTGAGTCCTGCCTAGGTAAGTTGAAGGGAGGATTGTCTGCAGTTTCGGTACTTGCATCAATGTTCTTTGCGGCCATATCAGGCTCTGGAGCTGCAACTACTGCCGCTGTGGGCTCCTCAATGATACCCGAGCTTAAGAAAAGGGGTTATGAGGTTGATCGTTCAGCAGCACTTATCGCTGCAGGAGGCTGTATAGGTGTTGTCATTCCCCCTTCTGTACCTATGGTGCTATATGCGGTAATTGCAGAACAAAGTGTAACAAGACTTTTCAAGAACGGTTTCTTCCCAGGCTTCATGATGGGCGGTATCCTTATCGCGATTTCGCTGTACCAGGCTAAGAAACTGAATTATCCTGACGGGAAGCCATTCTCGATAAAAGACCTTTGGGCAACCTTCAAGAAGGCGATATGGGCGATAATCATGCCGGCTATCATACTGGGCGGGATATTCTCTGGCTATTTCACACCTTCTGAGGCTGCGGGTGTTGCTGTTGTATACTCAATGATTGCATCCATGTTCATTTACCGTGACCTTACCTTTAAGGAACTGGGCAGGATCATGCTGCAAAGCGGAAGGACATCAGCAATAATAATGATAATAATCGCATGCAGCGGTGTATTTGGATGGACCCTTGCCAACTGGCAGATCCCTGAGGCTATTGCAAAGGGAGTACTAGCCATTTCAAGCAACAAATACATAATATTGTTCCTTATATCGGTGCTTATACTCATTGCAGGAGTGTTTATGGAAACCTCTTCGGCAATAATACTTCTCACACCCGTTTTCCTTCCACTGATAAAAATGCTGGGTGTGGACCTCATTCATTTTGGACTTATATTTACGGTAGGAATAGCAATAGGAATGATAACGCCGCCTGTTGCGATAGACCTGTTTGTTGCTTCATCAGTTACAGGGATGCCGATAGAACGCATTGCAAAAAAGGTAGTGCCCTATCTCATAGGTTTGATCATAGTATTTCTTATATATGTGTATCTGCCTCTCTTTATTCCGGGGCTTATTGTTTAGAATAGACAAATAACTATCGGAACACACAAGTTTCTTGTGTGTTCTTTTTATTGTACAATTTGACATATTATGATATTATTAGATAAATTACTACAAATATTAATCAATAAATATTATAAATCACTGCCCAAAAGAGGTGATTTAACATGAAAATGCGCAATATTAT
>CAZNMO010000237.1:0-1232 GCA_964574195.1 uncultured Clostridiaceae bacterium
TTTCAGATAATTTATCAAAGAAAGAAGCTGCCCTGAGCTTTGAACATTACAGCCGAACAGGACAAATCCTCCTACCTTGTATTCGTTGATAAGGCTTCTGGCATTTGCATCAACTGAATAGCCTTCCAATCCAACCATAACCATCTGGCCTATTTTTTCCTTCAGGTTCATCCCATTTAGTTTCTGCCGTATAGGGTCAGTTTCCACCGGTATGCATATTGTCTGACCGATTCTCAGATTGCGGGGAGCCAATCCGGGGTTTGCCGAGAGCAGTATGGCTGCACTTGTTCCATACATTCCAGCAATTTTGTACAGGGTGTCTCCGGGCCGTATGTTATATGGGAGATGTTTTGCAGGACACTGCCTGTTTTTGAAACCTCAAGCCATTCTTTCCACTTCCCCTCCAATGCATTTCGTATATATGCTATGCATCAGAGAAATAGTATGTTACTGTTTATTGGTCTTTTTGCACCCATGTCTCAAAAATTATGAAATCTTCATTGCTGCACTGGGTGCATTTCCTTTGTACTCCCTTGCCGTGCACACAGCCGCCCTCAACCTTTTCAAGCCTCTTCTCTCCGCTTTTCACAAGAACATTGTCAGTACCGCACTGACTGCATACCAGTCTAAACCTTCCCAATATACACTACTCCTTTAGCTTTTAAAAATAGGGTTGCTCAAGACCGCTGACATCAGCTTTATTATGTTTATATCCGTTCTATATACAAGTGACCTCAGCCCCGGCGTCTTCATCAGTGTCAGCAACTTGTCAAAATCGTTGTTGGTTGCGGTGTTCATCAGACCTCTAAATATACTGAGCTGCTGCTCCTTTTCCCTCAGCATTCCAAGCAGCCGGTCAATATCACGCCCTTCTGCTATGCTCCGGGCTGCCATTACTCCGGTATATATCGCAGTGAACTGTCCAAATCCGAGGAAAGGCTCCACTCCACCTCCCGCTGCCCCAACAAAGTATATCCTGCCAACTCTATTTGTTGTGACTGTCCCTGCATGGTGAGGCAGCTCCCAGGATTCCAGCATATTGTACTTTTTCAGTATCTCCCTGGATTTAAGGAAGCTGCTCCAATAATCATTCAGGTCCTCCTGCCTGATATTCTGCACCACATGTGCTATCACAGCCTTTTTGTCACTATATGGAGCAGAGTACATATATACACCCCTGGTCAGTTCGTTATCCAGCCACATTTGCAGCGTATCCGCCTTAAAATCACCTT
>CAZNMO010000237.1:1242-6484 GCA_964574195.1 uncultured Clostridiaceae bacterium
TACCCAGGTCCGCATGGTCTCCTGCCAGATGCCATAACGCTCAGGCAACATCCAGTGCCCATCAGCCACAACTACATAATCAAATTCCGCTTCCAGTTCTTCAGGCTGTACAAAGGTGTCGAAAACCACCTCTGATCTTATCTGCCTGTACAGTTGGTTCTTTACCGAGTTTTCTTCCTTTCCGCGTATCATGAAATACCCCAGAGGGCCGGTTACTGTTACTTGATTGTTGGGCGAGTAATGTATGACCTTTCTGAAGCTATGCAGAGGCTGCAGTTTTATACCTAACTTCTTGTTCATATACATTATTGGGTCTGCCGCTGGTCGTGTAATCAAACCAAGAAAAGCGGAAACATGTGGATTGTATTCACCAATAAAACCGTTCCGTTCAAAAATAACCGGCTTTATCCCATGCCTCTCCAGCTCAATGGCACACGAAAGTCCGGAAGTTCCGGCTCCTATAATTGCTACCTTCAAATGCAACACCTTCGTCCTATTTCTTATGCTATTATTACCCGATTTGATAAAAGCAAACAAAAAAACACCAATTAACTGTATCCGAATAATTTTAGCAATGCATGATAAAATAATTAAAAAGTCACCTATCTGTTTCGCACTAACCAATTTACACTATAGCAAAACATGATAGAACATTTTGTTCATGCATACAAAACAAAAACTCGTGAAACTCAAGAGGTGAGCTATGTCTAATACAGCCTGGTACGCCAGCCTTGCGGCAATCTACATCTCTATTGCAGCCATTGCAGTTTATAAAGGCAGGCATAAGTATAAAGTATCGACCTTAATATTATTCTATATATTCACCACCTGTATAACCTGGATAGGTGAATTTATTGCTCTTGGCATTTTTGACTCCTATGCATACAAGCCGGGTATATCCAGGGATCCCTGGCTGGAAAACCTTGCAGGACACCTTTTTCTCAACGCCTCTATGTTCCCTGCCTCTGCAATTGTGAGCATTACATACTCCCTGGGCTATCCGGGGTATGCTTATATAATTGCCAGCTTTATACTCGCAGAATATGTATTTGTTCAGCTGGGGATATATGAACAGCATTGGTGGAGGTATTACATGTCCGCTATAAATACAGCTGCCTTTCTTATAATCTCCAGGAAATGGTTTGCTAAAATAATTCCACCAAAGCGAAATTTCCCCCGGTTGATTACATTCTACTTCGTAGGTTTTCTTTTGATCCATACCCCATCCCCCTTTCTCCTGCTGTTGGGGAAACAGTATTATAGGCTTGATATTTTCAACCGGCTGGTTGGTAATATGAGCCGCGCAAGTATAATATTCATATTCTGCTATCAATTGATTACTGCCGCACTAATGGTATACTTCGTATGTGTATTGGACAAATGGTATTGGAAGCTGATACCCTTTGCCATCACTATAGTAGGTGAATGCTTCTTTTACTTGGCGGATATCCTTGTCATACAGGCTGGATGGAAGCTTATTTATACAATACTCCTATATATGCTTGGTCCGGCTGTATTCATACTTCTGGAAAGATATACACTGAGGCCTGATTAACAACACAAAAGCCGCATTGACTGCTTCTACATTCAATGCGGCTTTGTCAGCCATACTTCTCTATTGTGCCTTATAGCCTGAGGACGTATCTATTCCAATGGTTTTTGTTGCAGCATCCCAGGTTATCCCAAGGTCGAAAGCCTGTGCAATATCCCTTAACCTGACATAATTGCTTCCATCTATCTTATAGGACTGAAGATAAATCTGAACTCCATCCTTCATAATAGACGATGTATTCAGTGTTGCGGTTTTTTCGCTTCCAACTCCGGATACCATTTCTCCTCCAACAGCAGTATATGCTTTATTGGAAGTGAGCTTTATTACGTTCCCCTCTTTATCCCAGGACACATCAAACTGCTTGGGACTGCCCTTCAGTGCTGCTGCCAGACCCCTCAGTCCGATGTAATTACTACCGTTAATGTTATATGCATTAAAGGATACAGGTTTTCCATCAAGCAGAATTACTGCTTCTGAAGGTACCGCGGTAAGGCCCTGAGCCGCCAGTGCCGACTGCATTACGACCTCCATATACTTATTGAAATCCATTGAATTTTTAGCGGTCAGCGTAGGCATTTCAATGTTTATCTCCTTGTTGATACTGTAAGTAAGCATATTGAAGTCGATAGCTGCACTTATTGTACCCGGAGTTGCATTTTTAGCACCTGCCATTCCTGAAAGCTTTGACATATCCATTATCAGATCCATGTTGGCAGACTGACTTACAATAAAACCATTTTCATCTATCGCATACTCAAGGACAATACCTTTATCTCCTATAAACCTGGTATTCTCGATCCCATCCATAAAGCCATTGAATTTAGCGAGCAGTTCAGGCTTCTGGGTTTCAAAATCAGCCAGCATTTTATCAAGCTCCGCAGACTGGCCTGCCTGTGGGTTAGCTGATACGGATACCTGCTGAACAAGCTTCAGGTATTCGATCACAAAAGCCATGGCATCCTTGTTGTCAACCAGGTTGTTTACAGTATACCTTACAAGCTGCTTAGCCGACTTGTCATCAAGGCTTATCTTATATATATGTGCGTTTACTTTTCCTTCAGGAGTTGTTATTTCTCTCATTCCTGCATCGGCTATGAGCTTGAAGCCCGGGTCATACTGAGCCAGGTAACTGCTCAGGAATACATCCGCCTTTTCCTTCAGGTCCTTGCTGACCTTCATGAATCCTGATATATCAGCGGTTTTACCGGAAGTGCCTGTACCAGACGTCTTCATCATTTCCCCCAGGTCCATCACCAGGTATTCCTTGCCTGCCAATGATGGATAAGCGGCAAATACCATACTCGGAAGCTTGATTGTTTCCTTCAGTACCGGTTCACTGCCTGTCAGGTCCATATCCACCCATGCTCCCATATCCATAGATATACCGCCCATTGATACTTTCATGCCGACTTCTGACTTTGATGCGGTCAATTCTTCATTTGTGATTTGCTTCATGTTCATTGACCACTTTACATCCTTGAGCATTGCACTTGCCTGCGCAAAGCTGGCGGAATCCTTTTCACTCAATCCTGTGGAGTTAAGCTTCAATGACATTTCAATATTATTCATGCTGGATCTTATCCCCTGGCTCTTCACCATTGCATCATACAAGGCTTTGCCTTCTGCTGTAGCCGTACAGCCTGATAATAGTCCCGCAAATATGCTGATGACAATAATCAGAGCTGCTAATTTTTTTATACTTTTCATCGTTACACCTCCATATGAAAACCATTATAGCACTAGTAGTTATACACCTCAACTGCCTCAATTTTACAGTTATGTTACATTTTTAACAATTATATTTATTGATATCGCTCTGGAATAAAAGGTTATTATTACATGTGTTTATTCGGATCAAAAATGTTATAATAGCAAGTCATAAATTCTATAGTAAAGGAGCATAGCTGATATGAATACCGTTGAAGCAGGAAATGCAATGGATTCAACAGCTCGCAGAATATCAAGACTATATATTCCGGTATCTGTCAAATTCTTCTTCTGTCACTTTATTTCCATTCTGTGGACAAGCTTCTCAATTTATATATCCGTTTCATGGATGGAGGATTTGGCGAAATTGACCGGCTTTCCGGCGGCCATTACAATAATAAGTGGTATCGCATATATTCCAGGTTATCTTAATTCTTTTCTGGTAGCCGGTCTTTTAGTAGACAGGCAACCGCCTTTCAAAAACGAATACCCTGATGATACTGTTACTGTTCTTATTGCTGCAAGAAATGAAGGACAACGGATTGCAGATACTATAGATTATATAAGCAGGCAAGATTATACCGGAAAAATCAAAGTCTTGATCATTGACAACGGCTCAAATGATAATACCTATGTCAATGCCGTAAATGCGGGTAGAAAATTCAGGCTGGACCTGACTGTCATAAAAGAAGAAAAGGCTGGTAAATTTAATGCCTTGAATGCTGGTCTCAGCAGAACAAAAACTGAATTTATCATAACTCTTGATGCAGATACTCTACTGCACAGATCTGCCATAAGATATCTTGTGGCAAGAATAAAAAGCTCACCAGCAGAGATATGTGCCGTCGCTGGGTCAGTCCTGGCAAGAAACAGCAGACATTCCCAAATCGCAAAGATGCAGGAATGGGATTATTTCCTTGGAATTGCTTCAATAAAGAGGCTGCAGGGCTTGTATCAGGGTACTCTTGTGGCACAAGGTGCCTACAGCATTTACAAAACAGATATTTTAAGAACTGTCGGAGGCTGGCCTGATGCGATAGGAGAGGACATAGTACTGACTTGGAAGCTCTTGAAATGTGGAGGTCTCACATATTTCGAGCCTCTTTCAGTAGCCTTCACAGATGTACCTGCTACAATGAACGCCTTTTCAAGACAGCGCTCAAGGTGGGCTAGAGGAATGATAGAAGCGCTGAAGCAGATAAAGCCGTGGCAACAGCCTCGAATATATACAAGGTATCTTACTGGTATAAATCTGATAATGCCGTATCTCGACCTCGCTTATACCCTCTGCTGGCTTCCTGGGCTGGTTTTGGCCATGTTTGGCTATTACTGGATAGTAGGCCCTATGACTCTGCTGGTCCTCCCTCTTACTCTGTTAAGCTATATCATTCTTTATATATACCAGTTAAGGGTTTTCAAACACTTGAAGTTGAAAATAAGAAAAAATAAATCAGGACTCATTCTCTTCGTACTGTTTTACCAGATGCTTATGTCACCTTTATCGGTATGGGGCTATCTTCAGGAACTTCTGAAGCTGAGAAGAGTATGGAAGTGACTCCCAAACGTAAAAGGCATGTATAACACCGAACTGTTATACATGCCTTTTGCTGTTTTCCCGAATGCCAGACTATTGATTCATTTGCTCAGACAGACTGCCGACCGCTTCCTTCACGTTTGCCGAAGCCTGTATCTGCAGCTCTGACAGCTCACCCAGTTTTTTAGTAACTGCCTCAACCTCTCTTATTTCTCCGGAAAGCATGGACAGTATCTGATTGATTTCTCTGGCAAAGCTCTCACTGCTTGCAGCCATCTTCTGAACCTCGTTAGCCACTACAGAAAAGCCTTTGCCTTGTTCTCCCGCTCTTGCAGCCTCTATAGTCGCGTTTATCCCCAGGATCTTGGTCTGCTTGGATATATTATTCACGTAGCTTATTATCTTATCCGTCTTTTCAATATACTCAATTGATTTTTTCGTGATATCAT
>CAZNMO010000238.1:0-6469 GCA_964574195.1 uncultured Clostridiaceae bacterium
AGCCAACCGAGACCGGTTGGCTTTTTTGTTGTCTGGTCGATATCTGGTCAGAGCAGGGTCGGGCTACATCAACGTGCATACAGCGTAGTCAAATTGGTAGGTCGTCGACCAAAGCCGACCTTGGGCCTCTAACCTGTTTTGCTGGCTTTGAAGGCATGACAGTCATTATCGAATGAGGGACCACGGTTGGCCATGCCAGCCATTACTGATAGATTATAGACTTGTTTATCCGACTATGAGCCAGTTCAGATGGGTGCCGATACAACGAACACAGAGCCGTGGGTAACTGCCGAACAAGTGGCCGCTCATTTGGGTGTCGTTAAGGACACCATTTACCGCTGGCGGGAGCGCAAGGGCCTGCCCGCACACCGAATCGGGCGACTGTGGAAATTCCAACTATCCGAAGTGGATGAGTGGGTGCGCGCCGGAGGTGCGGACGAAGCCATCACAACAGACAAACCAAAAAGCTAAGGGCTCGCTCCAACATGGAAACGATTGAAATGATTCAACGCGCCATCAATGATGGCCATCTCCAACTCATCATCAGCGGTAAAACTGAAAAGATTCGCTATGTCGCGGTGAACCACTCTGAAAAATGGTCCGACCCGGAAGAGAAAGTGCGCGCGGCCTATTACGCCGAGCTCATCTACCGCTATGGCTACGACCCGGAATGCATCGGCGTGGAAATTACCGTGCCGGATCGTGTGCCCTACGACCGGGCAGATATTGTGGTGTTCCGCGACAAAGCGCGCACCAAGCCCTATGCAGTCATCGAATGCAAGCGCGATGCGGTGACTGACAACGAATTCAAGCAAGCCATCGAACAAGCATTCGGTAACGGCCACGCTCACAAATTCCGCGCGGAATACGTTGGCGTTGTGGCCGGTCAGACTCGCGCATTCTTTGATTGTTCAGATCGCTACGGCGCGCTGGAACGCGACGAAAACGTCATTGCCGATCTGCCCGAGCAATACGGCAAGCCAGAAGAATTCAAGTACTACTACAAAGCGCAGAACAAGCCGGACATTGGCGCAGTCAGCCGTGACGACCTCATCAAGACCATACGCAAATGCCACCAAACCTTGTGGGGTGGTGGCCGCCTCTCGCCCCCCATGGCATTCGGCGAACTAACCAAGCTTATTTTCCTTAAAACGCGCGACGAAAAAGCCCCCCGCAAACGGGGCGAGCCCTACGCCTTCCAGATCAAGACGAACGAAACCAACAAGCGCCTTGCTGCCCGCATCAAGGCGCTGTACGACATCGAACGGCAGAACGAGCCCGACGTCTTCAATGAAGACATCAAGATCGATGAAACCACGCTCAAGAACGTCGTGCTTCACCTGGAAAGCGTAAACCTCACCGCCACGGACTTGGACACCAAAGGAGTAGCCTTCGAGCAATTCATGGATGGCTTTTTCAAGGGTGATTTCGGGCAATACTTCACGCCGCGCAACATCATCGCCTTCGCCATCCAGATGCTCGACATCAAGGCCGAGGACGATGTGATCGATCCAGCCTGCGGCTCGGGTGGCTTCCTGCTGCACGCGCTGGATCACGTACGAAAACTCGCAGGCCAGTACTACGACGAAGACAGTAAGGAGCATTTCAACTACTGGCACAGCTTTGCAGAAAAGCGCCTCTTCGGCATCGAGATCAACGAAGAGATTGCCCGTGTCGCCAAGATGAACATGATCGTGCACGACGATGGCCACACCAACGTCATTGGCAATGACGCATTGGAGCCCTTGGGCGCGATTGCGCTCAAAAACAGCGCGTTTGCCAAAGTCATGGGCATCTACCGCGAAACAGAGTTCAACCCGGAGACCGGAAAGAACGAGGAAGTCGTCAAGCGCGACGAAAAGAAAGGCTTCGCCAAGATCCCCACCAACCCGCCCTTTGGTGCGGTCATCAAGGAAGAACTGCATTCCTATCTCAAGAGTTATGAGCTCTCGCGCTACATCGGAAAAGGCGGCAAGGACGAAGACGATCCTGAGAACGAAACCGCCGACCATAAAGCCGGTAAGAAATCCATCAAGCAGCGCGCTAGCGTCAAGACTGAAGTCATCTATTGCGAACGCATCTGGCAACTGCTCAAGCCGGGCGGCCAGGCCGCTGTGGTGCTACCGGATGGTCTGCTCACCAATGCCAGCCTACAAGGTGTGCGCGACTGGCTGCTTGAGCGCTTCAAGGTGCTGGCCGTGGTCAGCTTGCCACAGTTTGCTTTCGCACACTTCGGCGCGGGCGTTAAATCCAGTGTTGTGTTCCTAGAAAAACGCCAGCCCGGCACGCAGTCCAGCGACGACGAAGCCATCTTCATGGCTATGGCCGAGAACATTGGCTACGACGCCACCGGCCGCGTTACCTACCAGGTTGAGGTGCTGGAAGAAGCGCCCGAACAGCGCCGCGTGGAGCGCCAGCGCTGCGACCTGTTTGACTGGAAGGTGGAATTCGACTGGGTACCCGGCGAAGGCAAGAAGCCGGGCCGCTGGAGCGAGCGCCACCGCAAGGTCATAGAGGGCAGCGGGCTTTTGGCACAGTACGACAGCTTCAAGAAATACCCCGAACGTTTTTTCGTCTAACCCCCGTCCCCGCAGGGCAAGCGATTTGCTTTGCGGTGAGGCGGGGGGATGCAGCGGCGCAGACACTGTCTGTTAGCCCTCAAGTGGTTGCGCTGAAGCAACTGCGAGAGGAACTTAAAGCCTCTCCATGGCCGGTGTTGCCAATGGGCAACCCATCGATTGCCGAAATCAATCCGAAGACCGAGCTAAAGGGAATGGATGACGATGATCCTGTGTCTTTCATTCCGATGGAGGCTGTCACAGAAAAAATCAACGCCTTCACGCATACGCTGCGCTCCTTATCGGAAGTACGTAAAGGCTATACCTGCTTTCAGGACAACGACGTACTTTGGGCAAAGATTACTCCTTGCATGCAAAACGGTAAGACAGCCGTAGTGCTAGGTCTAACCAATAGCGTGGGATTTGGCTCGACAGAGTTTCATGTCATCCGCACAAAAGAGGGCAGCCTTTCAAGATTTCTCTGGGCTGTCCTGTCGATGCCTCGGCTCCTCTACGCAGCACAAGGCGCGTTTACCGGCTCATCTGGTCATCAGCGCGTGCCTGCTTCTTTCCTTGAGCAGTTGGAAATTCCTGTTCCTCCACTCGACGTTCAACGTCGCCTCGTCGCTGACCTTGATGCCGCCCGAGTCGAGCGGGATCGGGCGTTGGCAGAGGCAGATCGTTTGCTGAATTCGATTGATGATCTGGTCAAGCGCCTGCTGCGCCTACCTGATCTGCCTTCGCCTGCTCACGCTGGATATGCTATTCGTCTAGGTTTGGCCAAAGAGTCCTCGACGATTTCAGCCGACTACTTCCACCCCGAGCGGATGCGGGCTCTACAGGCTATTCAGGCCCTGCCTAATGCAGCGTTAGGTACCTTGGTGAGCTTTGAGCGACAGCTGGGAGCCAACTCGGGCGATGCGCGTTACATCGGACTGGCGTCAGTGGCAAGTCACACGGGACAACTTACGGACGCCATAGAATCCGCAACTGGTCAATGCTTCGCTTTCAAGAAAGATGACGTGCTTTATGGTCGTCTTCGCCCCTATCTCAACAAGGTTTGGTTGTCCGCATTCTCTGGAGTGTGCTCAACCGAGTTCCATGTGATGCGGGTACTTAACCGACAAGCACTACTGCCAACTTATCTGGCCGTGGTCATGCGCACCCAGCTCATCGTCGCGCAGACCAAACACATGATGACCGGCAACACACACCCCCGTTTAGCCAATGAGGATGTGGTGAATCTACTGATACCGCTGGCAGATAAAACAACTCAGCAGCGCATCGTGGACGAAACCTTGGCTTGCCAGGCTGAAGCGGCGCGACTTCGCACACATGCCGAAACCGTCTGGCAACAAGCCCGCGAGCGCTTCGAACAACAACTTTTGAAGGGAGACGCCCCGTGATCCTCTCAGGCATCTTGCACACATCACTTGGCGGCTTCACGGTCATCCGTGGCGTAGCGCCGCTCGGCGAGTTGGCGCGCTGCTCGCGCTTTGACTCTGCCTACCAGCGCAACCTGATCGAGACCCACCGGAGCGAAATCGAGCAGTTTCTGACCGACCGCCAGTTTCTGTTCTTCCCCGAGGTTGTGCTATCGGCATCACTGAATTTCGACTATGCCAAAGCGCGCGGCAAGATTGTGCAGCCATTGGGCGATCTGTTCACAGGCAAGGGTTTCATATCAAATGTCGATGGGCTGGCGGTGCGCGTGCTCAAGACCAAACTACCCAAGGGGTTGGAAGTGGTAGGCGGTAGTGCCGCTCCTACGCTGGCCTTTATTGACATCCCCGACGACCAATTGGCGCGCGACGATGGATTGCGCCTGTTTCGTATCGACGGCAACCACCGCCTGAGCGCGGCACGAGACTTGAAGCAAAGTGATGCGACTTACCAACTCGGCACCCCCTTTTGCATCGTGTTACATCAAGACCCCACCGAGAAGCAACGTTTCGAGAAGGTGGTCTTCCATAACATCAATGCCAAGCAGATTCCGCTTACCTCCGAGGAAAACCTGCGCCTGATTCTCCAAACAGGTGAAGGCTCATTATTCAAAGACGAGGACCTGCTCACTAAGGCCAGTTTCGGCCCGGCCTATTGGCTGGCACGGTATCTACTCCCGGAGTTCAACGCTGAATTCCTGAGCGGTCTCAAAAAGCACTTTGATAACAAACACACGCTCGCCCTGGGCCTCGCCCAGTTCCTGATGGCCAAGCAAGTGATTCCCCTTGAAGCAGATGCGGCCGCTCTACAAGCCCAATTACCACGTGTTCGCGCTGCCCTGAAGGCGGTAAACATTGGCTACGAGGCCCATAGTGGCCAGCCCTTGCGGGATTCTGCTTGCCACGGCGTATTGACTGCCTTCGTTTACTTCGCGCTCAAGAACGAGGGACGGCAACTGCCAGCTTTCACGCGCTGGATCGAAAGCAATCGCATAGACCGCCTGAGCCCAGCGACAACGACACGTGGCTTAGGCTACCACTACCACCTAGGCCGAACACAAGCAGTAGATGCAGCCAGTCTTGTAGACGTATTCGAGAGCGTGCTTACCGCCAGACAGCGGCAGATTTTCATCTCCATGGCGTTCCGCGAGGAAACCAAGGAAACATTCGAGACCATTAAGAAGACGGTCAAGCAGATCAATGAGACGCGCCAACTGGATATCCGCCTGCGTGAGATTCGTATCGACCAGTTCAACAAAGGGCACAGCTACACCATCGACGATGAAATTCTCAAGGTTATCGAAGGCTGCGGGTTGCTGATCGCCGACCTCACGTTCGGCAATCGCAACGTCTATCACGAGATCGGTTACCTGATGGGCCTCAATCGAGGCAAG
Organism: uncultured Clostridiaceae bacterium; assembly: GCA_964574195.1. Taxonomy (GTDB): domain Bacteria; phylum Bacillota; class Clostridia; order Lutisporales; family Lutisporaceae; genus BRH-c25. Next base: position 5,395 of record CAZNMO010000238.1, read on the forward strand.
GGCCTAGCACACGATAACTTTATTCTGATCGCCGACAAAAAAACGCGCGGTTCGGAGCTTGAAAGCGATATTGGTTTCAACCTTAAGAGTTGGCAGCAACTTCGCTTCGAAAGCACGCGGCAACTTGAAGAGGCACTGACTGAAAGTATTGAAATATTCTACGGGTTGTGTGGTGCCGGTGCTTGATCCTTGAGGCGGCCTACCTGTCTTTTAGTCACCTTTAGTTATGCAGCCTTCGTCTGCAAGGCCAGTGCACACATCGGAAAACGAGCGACAGTAGGGGAGGCTTCCCGGCAGCGTGTGCAAAGCGGTCATCGATTGGGCGGCAGGTAACTGGAATATGGCCGTCCGATTTTCGTTAGAGGCTTAAGGTCGGCTTAGGCCGATATCCTGCAGGCCATATCAAAATTCATAAGAATCCCGCCTTCCCCCAAAGGGGGAAAGCGGGATTCTGGAGCAGTCGCCTAATCAATCTTTTGCAGGTACAGGCGAGCTGATCAAGCGCTTACGCAAAAGCGTTTTGCCCGCCGTCGGCGCAGCAACTGCCGGGGGGCTTGCCGGCACACTCACCCTGCCATGCTGCCGCGCCGCAAGCCAATCCTCAACGGTGGCAACGTCATAGCGGATCGTGTGCCGGCCGATCACCAGGTGCGGCGGCAATTGGCCTTCGTCCCCGGCACGCAGGCGCTCGATGGTGGAAGCCGATAAGCCCAGCCGTTTAGTGAGCTAGGAAGTGGGTTGCAGGGTGTTGATGGTCATGTGGTCCTTCTAGGTGACAAAGCCGGTAACTACCGGTTTTCCCCGACAGAGGCAGGCGCTAGAGTCCTCTGTTTCACGCCCATATCATCCCTTTGGGAGCACCCCACCAGCGCTAACTGACCTACCCGCCAACGCCCTGCAGAAGCCCGTGATCCTCAGCGATCACGGGCTTTTCTGTTTATGGGGCCACGAAAGGATGCACAGCATGAGTACTACCCCTATCTACCTGCATCTCTCAACCTTGACCGCGCCAAAGACAGACCTTTTTCATTTCCGCCCCTGCCGCCACGGCGGCACCGGCGTCAGGGCTGCTTCC
>CAZNMO010000239.1:0-6420 GCA_964574195.1 uncultured Clostridiaceae bacterium
GATGAAGAAGTAATAAGGATGGCTATAGAATATCTATCTATTATTTCAATCGGAATAACATTTCATTTTTTAAATCCTATTTTTTCAACTATTTTAAACAACACCGGGAACAGTGTCACACCATTTAAAGTCAATACAATCGGACTTATAGCAAACATTATTATAGACCCGTTACTTATATTCGGCTCTGGGCCTTTCCCGCAAATGGGAGTCAAAGGAGCGGCACTTGCTACAATACTATCACAATTCATTGTTACTTTGATATTTTTTGTAACTGGAAAAATGAACTGCTTCATATATTCAAATATAAATTTATTTAAAAAACCTGACATCAAAATAATCAAAAGTATTACGAAACTTGGAGTTCCACCGTTTCTTCATGTCGGATTACATGCAGTTATCAGCATGATCCTTGCTAAAATAATCGCAGGATTCGGACCGGTCGCAGTAGCTGTTCAAAGTATAGGTGCACAGATTGAATCAATCACATGGATGACTGCTGAAGGATTTTCTTCCGCTATATCAGCATTTGTTGGCCAAAATTACGGAGCGAAAAAGTTTAACAGGATTAAAGAAGTATATCATGAGGGTATACAAATACTTGGAGGAATGGGAATTGTCTCAACTTTGATTCTTATATTTGCTGCTGAATTTTTATTTTCCATCTTTGTGCCTAATGACCCCGCTGCAATTAAAGAGGGGATTATTTATCTTAGAATTCTTGGATTGTCTCAATTTTTCATGAGCATCGAAATAGGCACAACAGGTGCATTTAATGGCTTACAAAAAACAATGACCCCTACTTTCATCGGAGTTGTTTTTAATATATTGAGAATTCCTACAGCCATGATTCTTAGCTCAACAATATTGGGACTATCAGGGGTATGGTGGAGTATAAGCACCTCCTCAATATTTAAAGGGATTATATTATATATTTGGTTTAAGCTTGTTCTCGCTAAACTGAATTAAGAATATTAACAAGTCCTTCAAAATATATATAATAATATTATTATAATAGCCCAAGGAAAATAATCCCCCGGGCTATTATTGTTTATCTTGCTGTTACGATTGTTTTAATTGTTTCCCCACGATACATTATCATGTTCAATGGTTCTCCAGGATTACCCGGAACCGGGAGACATTCTATACGTAATTTTACATTATATGCTCCGGGATTCTTATACAGGTGTCTTGGTGCAGCTTCATCGCTGTATGTTCCATCACCAAAATCCCATGAATATTTTGTATAATATCCAAAAGGTACATAACCGTGGTAAGGAGCATAGCTTGCGTGAAATTCATAGCCAAGATTTGGAGAACCTTCAGGTCCTTCTGGTCCTAAACACTCATTAATTTGTACTTTTAAAGGTCTGACATCATATGTCATAGCTGACACACTAACACAAGCAGATAATATAAAAGTCAGTACCAGTGTAAATAACAAGATTCTTTTTTTAGAAAAATTCTTTTTAAACATAGCGAAAACGCCTCCTAAGTATTTTTTTGTTAGATAATATTATTGTCTGATTTTGTGCTCTGCGCAAAGCACATGTTTAATGTTAACATTTACAGCTGTTGGTATTATCTTACATCATATGGAATATATTGTAAAGTACTTTTGCTATAATATTTTTTTATTTTTATTTATGCTATTGTAAAATTTCAGAATAATTGCATATTGCATATATTGTTCAAGCTTATGGCTGCGAAGAAAAAATATATTTTGTAGTCATATAAAAATCGGCAATGACATGCTTATCACCGCCGATTTATTTAATTATTATTACATAAATACAATTTCTTGCTTTTAATTCACATCTCGACATTATCTTACCATAATAATTAATTATTTCTATGATTAAGCATTGAAATTATATATTATTAACATTTTTTACAAGCGTAATGTTTCTTCCCAAATCTTTTGCTCTGTAGAGCTCCATGTCCGCTATTTGTATTATGTCAGGTATGTTGTTAAAATTAGATGCTTTACCTGTCGCTCCACCAACGCTAATTGTTATCTCTTTTCTCATATTATTTTCAATATAATCAAGCCCGAGCTTACCAACCTCAATCCTGATTATATTTCCCAATGCTAAAGCTTGTTCATAATTTAAACCTCTTGCATAATACACAAATTCTTCTCCACCATACCTTGCTAAAATATCTTTTCTTTTTTCCTGTATGTACTTCATGCAATCAGCTACTTTAACAAGGCATTCATCTCCCTTTGAATGTCCCCAATAGTCGTTGTATTTTTTAAAATTATCAATATCAATAATAAATAATACAATTTGTTCATCATTTAACAGTGATTTTCCCCACGTTTTATTTAAATAATAATTTATGTACCTTCTGTTTGAAATGCCTGTCAGTTCATCTTCATATACCTTTTTTTCAAGCAATTCATTTGATTTTTTTATTTTTTCAAGCTCATTTCTCTGATTTAATATTTCTATTTCCAATCGGTTCTTTATTTTTTCAAATTTGTCATTATCATTAAAATGTTCAATTTCAATTTTTATAATTTCAAGTTTATTTCCGATATTCGAAGTCATGATTTCTTCATTTACCCGGCAATATTTTTTGAAGTATTCCAATGAAGCCTTGAAATTGTTTGCATGCTCATAATATTCTGCTATAGTTTTGCATACTTCGCTCAACTTTCTTTTCGCATCAATTTCTTCAGCATATTTAATCGCCTTTTCAAAATAGTAAAAGGATTTTTCCGAATCTTCTTCTAATGATATTTTTGCTATATTAACTAACACATCAATGGCATAAAATTTGTTATTGACACTTTCCAAGCGATTTATTGAAGTCAAAAAGCATTTTTCAGCCTTACTTAAATCTCCGTTAATAAAATGAACCTTTCCTACCTTATTCTCAATTTCTCCAAGAATAACCATATCATTTTCTTCGACAAGAATGTCATAGCTTTTAGCATAGTATTCTAAAGCTTTGTCATACCTTTTTTCTAAAAAATATATTTCACCTATATTGCTGAAAAGAGAAGCCTCGTTTATTTTAAAATTATTATTCATAGATATTTCTAGCGCATTGTGATAATATTCTAAAGCTTTGTCATAGTTGTCAGATTCACGATAAACCTCTCCTATATTGTTCAGCACACAGCTTAACAAAAAATTATCCTCAAAATTATTCAACAATTCAATAACCTGCAACAAGTATTTAAGTGCTCTTTCATACATGGAATTATAAAAGTATGCAATTCCGATAAGGTTTAACGCTTTTATCTGCCCTGAAACATCATTCATTTCTTCAAATATTTCAAGCGCCTTAAATGAATAATCCAACATTTTATTATTTTCTGACTTTGACCTGCAGGCAAATGACATACCAATAAAAGCATAACCTTCTTCAATCTTTAAGTTATTTTTTAAGGACAACTCGTATGCTTCTTTGCTCATTGCATAAGACTTATGAGGATCAGCTGTGGATATTTTTTTTGCATCACTTAATATTCTGTAAATTTCCTTTGATACAGTATTTTTCATCGTAATATTCCTCATATTTAATTTGTCATATATTAACATTTATATTATAAACCATTCTTTTCTTTTTTTCCATATAAATAGTTGTATATTTAAATCTATAGAATTAATTATATTGATGATTTTCTGTATTAATTCAATTGTTAACTCAGAAGCATGTCTAATAACTTAACTCAATTTTTATTAATATTTTTTATATTTTCATATTTTTCAGCATAATGCAGATATTGCACGGTAAGTTTTATATGCCCACCATTGCAAAGAGTTGCCATTGAAACACATCTGCTTTTGCATTAAAATATTTAAATAGCCGAATCTTCTGAGAAAGAAGTACCGGGGATTATATTTCGGGGTGAAGTCTCATGTGAGACGGGGTACCTCAACCCTAATCCGTCAACTAACCTGGGAGGCAAAGGAGGATAATATGAAATTCAAAAATTTAAAGTCAATTTTATTGACAACAAGTGTAACACTAGGTATATCTTTATTTTCCAGCAGTGCTTATGCAGCCACCTACACTGCTGTAAGCGGCGACTCGCTGTATAAGATAAGCTGTGTGTTTAACACAACAGTAGCAAATCTGATGCAGGATAATCATCTTGCAGGCTACAATATAAATATCGGCCAAAAGTTTTGCGTACCCAGCATGACTCATACGGTTGTAAAGGGAGAAAGCCTGTTTTTAATCTCAAAAATGTACAGAATTCCGATGGAAACATTAAGGCGTGCTAACAATATTTATAACGATTATCTTGATATCGGACAAGTGTTAAATGTACCTGTTGTTCTTACATCGTCTTCATCTTCAGGAATGTCAGAAAGCACTTCAGCTGCTAAATCAGCATCTTCGTGCGCAGCCGATTCAACAGCTGCTCTAAGCACAAGCTCATCACCTATATCACACTCTGCACCTGTATCAACCGAAACGTCAGCTTATTCAGCGAGTGATTTGGACCTTTTGTCGCGTTTGATAACTGCCGAAGCACAGGGTCAGCAATATCAGGCTAAGGTTGCAGTCGGAGCTGTAGTCATGAACAGGGTAAAAAGCGGTTTATTTGAGAGTACAATCAGTAAAGTTATCTATCAGACAATAGATGGTTACTATCAGTTTACACCGGTATTGAACGGATGGATAAATAAACCTGCCGAAGCTGAATCAATAAAAGCGGCAAAGGAAGCGCTTAGCGGTGTTGATCCTACCAATGGAGCTTTGTTTTATTTTGATAACACAACAACAAACAAATGGCTTCTTTCAAGACAGGTAACAACAGTAATAGATGATATGACATTTACATACTAGCTTTATTCCTCTATAAGCGGTGCTTTTAATTATAAAATTGACAGTACCGCTTATAATATTGTAAAAAACTATACTAATCATACCATAAAAATACTTTTCAAATTTCAAGAACAAATTTTATGATATTGAAAATCAATTTGGGCATAGAAGAATAAAAAAGAATAAAAATTTACAGATCTGGGGACCAGAAAGTCATAATCAAAAATGTCCAACTTGTCAATACGATGCTGGCAGCAAGCCGCATACTTGGAAATATGTTTCAAATAGTGCCGGTCATACCAAAACATGCTCTGCTTGCGGCAGAACAGAAACTCAAGAATCCCATAGCTTGAAAGCTGTCTCGGATGGAACTTCGACTCATAGCTTTATTTGTACAATTTGCTCTTACAAAACAAGCACTGAAGCACACACTTTGAAATTACAAGCTGTTGACCGAACATCCCATGCTGATACCTGCACAGTATGCAACGCACAATTTAATCCTGAACGACATATTTTTGTATTCGACCATTTGGGAGCATACTGCGCTTACTGTAAATATCGAGATATGTTTTTATAGATAGGATTTTAAAAATACTGTGGCTACTTGAACTGTTACTTACATAGCTTAACCTATAATATCAAATTGAACTTTACTAATACAACAGCCTCTTTAGTAATAAAAATATCATTAATTATGCACAAATAAATAGAGCCCTCAGGCTCTATTTATTTGTAATGCTATTCTTATCGTTTAGCTCTATTTGTAGAAATTGTTTATAAATCTCTCGATAATAGCTGATACTTCAGCACGGGTAACCTTGGCTTTCGGTGCAAATTTTCCTCCGTCACGTCCTGATATAAGCCCTGTAAGCTGACAGTATGCTGCAGATTCCATCGCCCAGTCGGATATTTCAGCCTTATCTTTGTAAGTTACGTTTATCATCCAAGATCCTTTTGGAGCTTTATCAAGATATTTCGCAAATCTGAACATTATTTCAGCCATTTGTTCACGAGTAACTTCTGAATCCGGCATAAACATACCATTCATTCCCTTTATTATACCATTCTCATCTGCCCATGCCAAATAATCAGCATAGTATGCATTGTTATCTGCATCAGCGAATGAGGTGCTTCCACTAACGTTGCCGTATGAACGTTCATAAAGTCTTCCTATTACTGTTACCAACATCGCTCTTGTCATTCCCTTGTTAGGGCTGAAATTTTTATCTGTTGTTCCTAGGAACAATTCACGTTCTGTTACGAAATCAATTTTTGTTTTTCCCCAATGATTCTTGATGTCTTCAAAATCTTTAGGATTTTCCTTAAATTCCACTGTCATACCTTGAGGTGCTGTATATTTTAATATTTTATTCGAAATTGCAGATAGTCCTACAAATACCTTTTGGTTGTTTTTCATATAATAAGGCAATGCAGATTCTTTAACAAAGGTTGCACCGATTCTATGGCTTTTGTTATCCGAAAAGCTATATGTTTCAGTAGCTCCTACGCCCTTACCGTCAACAAGGACATCAACAATTACATAGCCTTCATCCGGTATGATTTGGACAGTCTTTTTGTCTGAACTTACCGCAATCTTTCCTCCTGTACAAGTTTCTGCAGTAATTT
>CAZNMO010000240.1:0-6415 GCA_964574195.1 uncultured Clostridiaceae bacterium
GCGGTATGAGCATGTTCTTCATTTTCATAGCTTCCTGTATCTTGCTGTTCTTGAACTGGTTTGCTTCCTCAACCTGCTGGTAAGCCTGGTCAACCTCCGGCAGAAGCTCGGTATTCTGTGTCTTTACCTCTACCACCTGTATTCCGGCGTCATATTGATTTAAAACCTTCTGGTACTCCGGAAATATCTCATCATCTATAAGACTTTTGTTGGTAAGGGCTTCATTCAATGTAAACACCTGCGCCGCATTTCTTACACAGTCCTCCAGTGCAAGCATCATGGTTCCCTCTAAATTGTCCACCTTATACAGGTATTTGTAGGGATCGGTGATCCTGTACCTTACCACTATGTTTGTCAATACCACCGAGCTGTTGTTCCCTTTGGCATCCACTATGACCATTGCCTCATCCATGACATCCTGGTATTCGGGATCCTTTCTCTCGCTGCCTTCCCGAAGCGTCCTGTAGCCGTATTCCAGCTTCCTTATCTGCTGCACATTGACCTTCTCCAGCCTGTCTATAAACGGAAGCTTTGCGTGCAGTCCATCCTTGGCCTCTATCTTGATTACCTTCCCAAACCTTGTTATTACAGCGTTCCAGCCGATATCCACCTTATACACGATACCGAACAGAAGGTTTATGGCGATCCAGCCGATCACCACCACAATGGCTATCCTCTTAAGCAGCCTGCCTGCCCCCTGCCCCGGATTCCCGCCCTTAAAGCCGCTGAACAGTTTTTCGATCATTCCCCCAAAATTGTTTGTCAATAGATACACCCCTTCTTTTAATAAAATAAAATCTTGTTGTTGTGTCTTTGAAGCTTCTATTTCTGTCTGTATTTATGCTGTTTCCATGTTGATAGTTATTGAGCTGCAGCTGCCTTTCTGTCTATGTCGCTAATTTTATCATTACTGTAAGTATATTACAAATTCCCATTTTGGCTCCTTTGAAGCAGTTTTTACCGATTCCATTCCAAAAAAGTAAATAGGAGCCCCACGGGCAGTGCAGGCACCTGCAGCTTCCCAAGGCTCCCTAAATCTCAGTTTATGCCATTCTGCGATATTTGAGTTTATTTCCTATTTCCTAAACCATGCTTCAATTTACTCTCAAATCCACTTTCCGTGCATCGATATAATGGAGTTACTCCCTGATGTTTTTCAGCCACTTTAAGTCTGTGGCTATCTCTTCTTCATCCTTATATATTTTCATCAGCTTGCCCAATTCCACTGCCAGCTCCACATACGCCTGCCCTGCCGCAGTGACTGCATTTCCATCCACCACTATACTGTCGTCGCTTATGACAGCTTTCTCAAAAAGGCCTATTTCTGCCATATCAGGCTTCAGCCCGCTTCCATTGCCTGTACACCTTCTGTTGTCCAGGATTCCATAGCTAGCCATCAAAAATGTCCCTCCGCAGATACCCGCAATATATTTGCCCCTTTTGTCCAGCTCCCTGATAAAGCTCTTCAATTCTTCGTTCTCATATAGCGGCGACGGATCACCTCCAGGAATGACAAACAGGTCAATATCAGCCGGATCCAACTGACTGATGGTTTTGTCAGGAAGATACCTCTGCCTCTCTTCGCTTATGTACACCCTGTCCTCCAGAGCTGCGGCGTAAATATTCTCCCTCTTGAAATTTGCAGCAGTGATCACTACTTCAAACTCACAGAAACCATCATAATAAAAGATACACACATTCATATTTATTCCCCCACTTTTTGAATTATCGCCATTATTCACAGCTTCCACTTCATTATAAAATACAATAGCTGACAACAGTGTGTCAGCCATTGTATTTTTCCAGCATATCTTTTAAATAATCCTTGAGCTCATTTTTCAGATACTCCGGCTCCAGCACTTCGCAATCCTTCCCGAAGCCCAGCAGGAATCTAACAAGGCCTTCTTCATGAGGAAAATGATCCTCGGCTATATAACTTCCATCCGCCATAGCCCTTATATTTGCCTTTGGAAAGTACTCAGCCAGCTGAGGACCCGCACTGCTGCCGAATCTCAGCACCACCCTTATACTTTTTTTTCTGTATTCCTCATCGAATTCCCTTCTTATATCTTCCATGGACAGTTCTTCCTTCTGAAAGCCTTCTCCCAGCTTCAATCCCCTTATCCGCACCAGCTTGAAGCGCCTGAATGCATTCCTGCTCTTACAGAAGCCTACAACATACCAATTGCCTGCGCTGAAATCAATATAGTAGGGAAGGACTTCTCTTTTCTCATACGCCCGCTTCCTGTTGACATATTTCAGCTCCAGCGATCTTCTCTCTTCAATTGCCCGGTTTATCAGGTGAAGGTATTCCTTCAACTCTTCCTCCATACTGAAATGAGACATGTTTATATTCAGCCTGTCCTTCACTAGATCGTTGCTTTCACCGGAAGCCTCAATCTTAAGGAGTAAGTCATTAAACTGTCCGCTTTTTCCAAAAAGAAATCCAAGGCTGCTCATCATAGCTCTGAGGGTATGGACTTCACCCTCCTTGAGAAAAAGCTTGTCCAGGCTAAAGTTCTCCATCAGATAAAAGCCTCCGCCCTTACCACCCTCAGAGGCAATAGGTATACCCGCTTCACAGATCTTGTCGATATCCCTGTATATAGTCCTCAACGACACCTCAAAATGTTCTGATAGCTCCTGGCCTGTAACTCTGCCCCTGCTTGAGATAATAAGTATGATCGATAACAATCTGTCAACACGCAACATCAACACCCCACACTGTCCTTAATTACTAAATATATGGGCTCATAAGGGATATTTTTCCTTCAGCCTTTCCGGACTCCAGGTATTGATGCGCCTGGCCTACGGCTGTGAACAGGAATTCCTTCTCTGCCTTCAACACCTTCAGACTTCCCTGCTCCACAAGGCCTTTGACCTGCCTGAGTATTTCCCCATGCTTTTCCCTGCCCACTCCATCAAGTATTGCGATCAATATGAAGACACACCGAAGGCTTATTCCCTTTCTGTGCATCATACCCAGGTCAAGACTGACCCTTGAATTGGTAGTGCATACCGTACCGTTCAGCCTCACAGCCTTGAAGCTGTTAAGCAGGTTCTCACCTCCAACGGTGTCAATGACCACATCAAAGCCTTTGCCTCCTGTGTACTGCTTCACATAATCCTCCACGCCTGTATCCCTATAGTTTATCACCCCATCAGCCCCAAGGGCAAGGGCATCTGATCCCTTTGAAGTGCCTGAGACGGTTCCAAATACTTGTACGCCTTTCAGCTTAGCCAGTTGCAGCACCATATGTCCTACCCCACCGGCAATGCCGTGTATTAGGATCCTGTCCCCTTCCTTTATCTGGGCCTTTTCAAGAAGCTCAGAGGCTGTTATGCTCACCAGAGGAAACAAGGCTGCAGTCCTGTGGTCTATATTTTCCGGTTTATGCCATATCAGCCTGCTGTCAGCCAGCATGTATTCCGCCAACGCCCCTGCTTCATCCACGGCTCCGCCCGCACAGCCGAAAACCTCATCTCCTGCCCTAAAAGCATTAACCCCTTCTCCTACATCGACTACAACGCCGGAAAAGTCACCGTTCAATACAGCGGGAAAAGGCGGTGTTATTGCAGGAACAAGACCTGACCGGATCTTTGTCTCTATGGGGTTTACACTGCTGGCATGGACCTTCACCAGCACATAGCCGGGCTTTAGCACAGGCCTGGGAATATCCTTCTCAAAAAATACCTCTGCTCCCCCGAAGCGGTCGATTACCATAGCCTTCATAATATCTCTCCTCCAGAATTTTTATAAATATGTCGAAAGTGGTATAATAGTTATAGTATATTTATGCAAAAGAAAGGACGCAAAAAAATGAGTTTGGAAAGTGTAAAAAAGTATTTTCAGGACAATCAGCTTACAGACCTCCATATTCTTGAGACAGATGCCAGCACAGCTACAGTTGAACTGGCGGCGAAGGCCCATGGGGTGGCACCCGCGCTTATAGCCAAAACCATGGCCTTTGGTTTGAAGGACAGGAATATCATAATAGTTACAAAGGGCGATGCCCGGATCGACAACCGCAAGTACAAGGACTGCTTCCACGAAAAAGCTACGATGCTGAATCATGATGAAGTACTTGAAGCCACCGGTCACCCGGTTGGGGGCGTATGTCCCTTTGGTCTCAAAAATCCTCTGGATATATATCTGGATGTCTCGCTGAAGGAATTCGAATATGTATACCCCGCAGGTGGCTCTGCAAACTCAGCAGTCAAGATATCCCCCGACAGACTGCAGGAAGTGACCGGCGGCATTTGGATAGATGTCTGCAAATAAACTGATGCCAAAAAGCTGTGACAGGCTAACCCCTTAATGGGGTTACCTGTGCTAGGGCAGCTCTTACATAGGAAGTTTGCCCGAATATGTTCCATTTATAACATAATAACAGGTGTTCTCTTCAACCTTGAGATACAGGTCAAGGCTCTCGATATCCTTGATTATCCGGCCTTCAGCCTTCCATAGCTCCTTGACCCTCTTCTCCAGTTCTGCTGTCAGGATCTCATTTCCGCCGTACTGCACATAGGTATTGACCTTCATTATCTCACCCCCTTATTATTCCATATTAGCATATATACGCCATTATTAATGAGATATTATCCTCTTTGAAGCTTAATTTGTCAATTAGAAAATATCACTGCGCACCGTAGGCTGTATCATCAATTAGGGTCATCTCCATCGATGGCGTACATGCAACCGTACCTGGCTAAATCCATAGACTGATAATACCACAGTAAAATGGAGATGATTTTTATGCCCGATCCCAACTATCCTCAATGCCCTCCCGGAACCTTCATTTATTACATTCAGCCGGGTGATACGCTGTATAAGCTGGCGAGACGCTTCAATACCACCGTCAATGCAATAGCCAACGCCAATCCTGGCCTCGACACCCACCGGCTGCGTGTCGCCCAGGGTATCTGCATGCCCCGCAGGCCGGTATTCCCTGCCTGCCCTTTCGGTACCTTTTATGCCGTACGCCCTGGTGATACCTTGAACAAAATAGCCCAGCGCAATAATATCACACTGAAAGAGCTTCTGCGTGTCAATCCGGGGATCGATCCAGACCTGATATATGTGGACCAGGTCATCTGCATACCTAAAGCCTCAGGCAGGCCTCCGATGAAGAAGATCCCTGTCAATGTCGAGGGCACCACCGAACATCGTGATGCAGCCCTCAAGCGCAGCAGCCAGGGCTATTCCATCTATGTCCTGAACGGCTACACCTTCACGGAGGAAGAGCCGGGCATCGACCAAATATTCTTTAATTATGATGCACGGTACTTTGTGAGGATACAAATGCTGCCGAAAACTGCCGACATTAATTCTTTGAGAGAAAATGCACTGACCGAGCTAAGACTTGTAGAAACTCCGGATGAGCTTACAGGAAATGAGATCTATGAGGACTTTTTCAGAAGTGCAAAATTTTACCTTAGAGCTTCCAGCAAGACTTTCTCCAAGGAAATCATACTAATGGAGCTTGACGGGAGGCTGTTCCGCTTCAGCCTGAACATACCAAAGGGCGAAGCCGCTGAGGGTGTAGTACCCAGCTTCCTGGCAATGTTGAAGACAGTGGCTGTGCCATAATAAGAGTCGTTTTAAATAAGATAAGACAGATTACCCGGAAGGTAAAGCTGCCTTTCTAATTAGTGAGGCGGCACATATCACACAATATTGGTTTAAAATATTACATTGATCATTCTCATTAGTACAACTAAAGATAGTGGAAAATATATATAGTAATATATACCTTCATTCATTTTTACATTCATTGATCTCATATAAAGCACAACTAACCAAAACAGTACAATTATAATAATTGCTTGAATTTTTCTTTTATATGGATCTTTTGATAAAAACAGATCAGGAAAATTGATTTTTTTTAATATGGTTTCATAGGCCAAACATGCCAATATAAATAAGGGCAAAGCCAGTGGTGATGACTCGAGCAGCATCCTAAAAACCTCCATTATAAAAATATTGACTTTAATACACACAATGAGTCTTTTCTATATTATAACAATATTGTATTTATTTGTAAACTATGGTATTATTTATTAGGGCCCTATAATAAATAATAGGAGTGTTGTATATGATGAACAGAAGAAAAAGGTTCTTGTGTCTGTTACTGGCAATGACATTAAGCTTTTCTATGGTAACAGCAGCTTATGCAGACACCATCAAAGGCAGCAATGACAAAAAGGGGATCTTGCTCGACAAGATCGAGTATTATCAAGGTACTCCCAAATACCCCAATACTGAACCAGCATCCGAAAATGTTATAGCTAGGGAAAATCCACCTGCAAATTGGCAGTACGGAGGCAGCAGCTCATACAATAAATTTATACGTGACATAGCAGTAGGATCTATAACAGGTGTTTTAGTAGGTTGGTTCGGAGGAACTGCAGCAAC
>CAZNMO010000241.1:0-6357 GCA_964574195.1 uncultured Clostridiaceae bacterium
GTAGATTTTGAGGAGGTAAAGTAAGCGACTAAGCGAGCGGAATGCAGAAGCATTTTCGCAACGCGAAAATCAAAAGAGAGGCTCCAGTGAATGACAAAGCTTGTTTTGTCAGACGCTGGAGCCTCTCTTTTGTAGCGGGCCTCCCGGCCCGCTGCTTCTGCATTCCCGAGCAAGAGCGACACCCGGCGCCCCGCCCCTTGCGCCGGAACTAAGCACCCTAATCACCTGCTTTTATAAATCTTTCAATTGCCCAACAATCACTCTTCTTTCATCTTCGGACACCGACTCAAGCAATGAAATCTTATTCATCAAAATATCCAATTTTTCTATTTGATAACTTTTATCCTCATAAACCTGAATCATTCCTTTCGCCTTTTTAATAATTCTTCTCGCCTCATCATAATTTTCCGAATAAATCTCCAAGACAGCTTTAGTTGATAAAATCCTTGCATTCCCAATCACATATAAATGCAAATTCGATACATCTTTTGCAAATCTTAAACAAATAACCAGAATCGCAATAGCAAAACCTAATAGAAGTAAAGTGGTCAATCCCATAATCATTTAAATTGTTGATTTATAGTAAATTTAAACAAATTTTTAAACAAACGAAATTTTCATTAAAATCAATCAAAATATTATCGACAAAAAAATATTAGCCTTTAGAATAATTCCAAAAATATTCATTTCTTAATCTCAATTTTAATTAATTGTCTTAACTTTGATTATCAAGCTAGTACAAGCATAATCGTTTTTTAATTGAGAACTATTGTCAGGACTAAGAATTCTACGAAAAATTAATAAATTGTGAGCAATTTTCATAGAAATTGCAAGTGCTCATAATTTTATATTAACATTTTAAAAAATAAAAAACTCATAAATATTACTTTATGTAAGTCAATATTTTACAAATAAACAAATAAAACCTTAACTTAAAAACCTTAATTAATAATAATATGACAGGAATAATACTCGGAATTTTTGGATTTCTTGCAACAATAATACTTGGCTATTATGGTATTTTATTAACAAAAAAATCGAAGCAAACAGCTATTTTAACTATAAAAAAAGTTGAATGTTTCTCATTATTTAGTTCAGCAATTAGAAAATTGAAAATTGATATTAGTTTTAATGATAAAAAAATTGAGTATCCATTAATTTTGTTTAAAGGAGAAATAATTAATACTGGCACATTAGATATTGATAAAACTTCAATTTACGAACCTTTAAAATTGATATCATCTGAAAATTTCAAATGGATTGAAGTAAATATTATGGATGATGCTCAAAAAGTAAACTCCGTAATACAAAAGGTAAATGAAAGGGAAATAAATATAAATTGGGATTTACTGAAGAAAGGTGAGAAAATTTCCTTTGAAGCTTTGGTAGAATCAACAATTACTCCAAAAAAAAATGGTGGATCTGATGCTTTTGAGTTCTATAATTCTTTAGATTTTTCTCATAGAATAACAAACCTGGATAGAATTTCATGTAATGACAAATACAATCGTTCGAAAGAAACAAAAAGAAAGTTTATAAATACTGCTTTTACGTCTCTATTTATAATTTTTGTGGGGATTATTACTTTGCAATTATATAACACAAACGAGTATATTAGTCATTCTTCTGATTTTATTGATATGTATTATGAAATTTCTACTCCAAAAAATGACACTATTGTTACTCAAATAATTCCAATTAATGAAAAGGAAATATTGTTAAGAAATATTAATAAAAAGAAACCGGATATAATTGCTTTAAATGAGTTTAAAAATAATTATCGAATTTTAAAATTGCATACTACTAGAAAATCTTCCTTAGTCATTCTATTTCAGTTGGCAGGATACTTTTTTTTAGTATTAAGCGTTATAAATATAATTGTTGACGTTAGGAAATATTGGCCTAGAAGAAAAAACAGAAATTTAACTAATTGATAAATCAATGTTTTCATTGACGTAATTAATTTACAATTTACTGAATAGAACTACATTTTGCATCAAAACATACAATTTCTAATAATTGAAAAATAATTAATGACCTGAAAATGATATAAAATATAATAATAATTTACTATGAAATCATTAAACACTGATGCAGGACAAGTAACCTTGGATGGCGATCCAAATAAATGTCCATACTGCCACAAAAACATAATTCCAATTAATATTTATGGCCACAAAAATAATACTACAATGGAAGTGTATTTAATTTGTCCAAATCAAGAATGTTTAAAAAGCTTTATTGGATATTACGATTATTATGACGGTTATTACAAATTTAATGGACAAACTAATTTTGGCAATGTTATGAATAAGGAATTTAGTGATTCAATTGAAAGTGTTTCTAAAAACTTTATAACTATATATAATCAATCCTTTTATGCAGAACAACACGATTTATTAGAAATTTGTGGAGTAGGATACAGGAAATCACTAGAATTTTTAATTAAAGAATATTTAATTCTTAATAAACCAAATGAAAAAGATAATATCGAAAAAAAGCTTTTAGGAAAATGTATCGCTGATTATATTGACGATGCAAGAATTAAATCAGTTTCAAAAAGAGCTGTATGGTTGGGAAATGACGAAACACATTTTATAAGAAAATGGGAAGGTCAAGATTTGAAAGATTTAAAACGTCTTATTGAATTGACAGTACACTGGATTGAAATGGAATCATTGACAAAAAGCTTTGAATTTGAAATGCCAGATAAATAATTAGGATATATAATTAAATACATATTAGCATTCAATTTTTTGAAAAAATTAATAATAAGATTTCAATTAATCATTATTACTATATTTGTTAAACTAGAAGAAAATTAAACACATAGTTATGACAATGTTAAAATATTTATGGGGTATATGGATAAACGAACAGAAGGTGCTTGGCTAATAAACCACACTAAGAAATTAGTTGAAATTCAAGATTTATATGAATTTGAAGATATTGAATTAGCAGGAAAATGCGGTGTCTTTTTATCGAATTTAGCTGCATCTGATGAATCTAGTGATTTAAATAGCTCCATTGTAAATGCAATAGCACAAATTTCTGGAATAAAAAAAACTGAAATTGATACAATTAAATCAAAATTAGAGGATTCCAAATTAATTGAAACTGGTAATAATGGATCTATTTCTGTGTTGGGGATAACAACTTCATCTGTATTAATCCATACTGCTGATATTTTTGACAATGGCAATCCTTCAAACTTTCAAAGGGCTGCTCTAGATATTGCTGAAACAATTTCTGATTTACCGAAACAAGGGACATTACTAACTGAGTACATTTCTGATACTTATGGGTTAACTAAATCAGTAACCAGTAATCTCATTTTAAAAGCAGAAGAAATTGGGTTTGTTGATTTTGAACCATTAGACAATAAAACAAAATTGTATTTTAATGGGAACTTGTTTCGTAGAGAGTATACAAGAAAAACAGATGCGATATTGTCTTCTCTTAAAAGTGACGATGTGAGTAAAATTGCAACATTAGACCAATTATTAAGTACTCAAGGATGTGTACCAATTGAAAAAGGTAATAGTATTCTAGGAGATCAATTACTTTCAAAACTACAATCTATTGGCATGTATGATTTTAACGAAGTTAGTAATTCTCAAGAAAATAGATTATTTATAACAAAGCCTTCTGCATTTTCAAAATTTGGAAATCCTTTTGAAGAAGATGCTCTTGATTTAGCGAAAGCCTTTGTTTCTTCATTATTTTATGGAATGACAATAAGTTCAAGGGGAAGAGGTAAAATTACGATGTTAAAATTACTTCTATCAAGGCTTGTTGATGGAAATGAAGTTGGACCAGCAACAGCCATAGGAGAAGATTATAAATATCTTGAGTTGAAACGAGTAATAAAAATCCGAAAAGAAAATGGTTCTAATAGATATTATATGAAGCTACTCAAGAAAGACATCGGTAGTTTAGCGTTGCAAGTGTTAGAAAATGGAGATGTTTCTGAACAAACAGTAGTAAATTCAAACATTTATACAGGAAATGTCACTAGTTATGCCGGACCAGAAAATATTAGATCCATTAAAAGGAAAAGACAAAATCCTGAATCAAAAAAATCAGTTGCAGAACTTTTAAGAACATTTAGAAATTAATGGAAACTCAACTTAAAATTTCAAAAGGTCCTCGTATGGAAGAATTGTTAAGAAATTATTATCTCAATTCAGGATACTATGTAGTCCGAGGTGTCAAATACAGATTTGAAGGTAACGACATAACCGATGTTGATCTTTACTTATACGGAAGGTCTTCAAGTATAACTAGGGAAAGGATTAATGTAGATATTAAAAACAAAAAAAGTCCCCAGGCATTTGAGAGAATTCTGTGGGCAAATGGCTTGCAAAAATTATTAGCTTTCAATAAATGCATCGTCGCTACAACTGATAGCAGGTCTGTTATACAAGAGTTTGGGCAGTTACACAACACAATCATTTTAGATGGAACTTTTATTTCAAAGTTACGATCAAATACTTATCCAAATAGGTTTTCAGAAGAGGACCTAGGTGATAAATTTGCAAATCACATAAGTTATAAAGCATTTCCAAATAAAGATTGGAGAAAAATTTATGATGAATCTAAATCAAAACTATTATCTGAATTAGATTTTTCAGGATTTAATTCTGAACTTCAATATCTTAATTATTTTTTAGAGAAAATCTTAACAGATAACAAAAAAAGAGAGGATGCTACAAGACTATTTTATTTGATTTTATCTCACTTGCTAGTAATTATCGATTTTATTTTAAAAGATATTGCATTTTTGGATACTAAAGAAAGAGAAAAAAAATTATCAGATGGATTTAAGTTCGGGAATTTAGGTAAAATTGGTGTTGAAAGAATTTTTACGATAGCAAGGCAAATTGCAGGCAATAGATCATCAATGTCTCTAATGCAATCTTTTGACGACAGACCTATTGAGATTCTTCGAGATTTCTTTAGCAAAAATGAAAACTCAAAGAATCTATTTAATTGGGCAAAAGATTTCGAGAGAATTGGTTATACAATAGAATTTGTTGAACCAAATAGTTTAGACCCAGCTTTGAAAGGCGTCTTATCTTTATTTCTTGATTTTTTTAAAGTTTCCCGAAAAAATTTTTTCGATTTATTTCCAAAAAAATCTCAACTTGAATTACCCCTAACACAAAATTAAACAAGCAATAATAAATAATACATATTTTTTTCACCTAAAATTAATATTTAAATTTTTTTTAGGAGTTATACAATTTCCTTCAATGGCTAACTTCACCTCCATCGATATAAATAATCCTCCAAAAGATGTTAGTATTTTCAACATGAAAAATAATTTAATTTAACATTATAATGAGTACTGAAAAAAGAAAAACTCCTTGGCAAAATACAGAAAAAAGGTTTATCACATATCTAGATATAATGGGATTCAAAGATTTAGTGATAAGAAATACACACGAAATTGTTTATAATACGCTAAATCAAGTATCTGAAATTCGTGAAATAATTGATCAATTGAATGAAAGGTTAGATGGATATTATTTTGATGCCGAACTTTACACTATTAGTTTTTCTGATTCAATAATTATTATTTCCAAAACAGATTCAACTGCCTGTTTTGACTTAATTTCTTTTGCTTCAAGGTATCTCTTTTCTAGAGCTATCGAAAATAACATTCCACTTAAAGGAGCAATTTCACATGGAGTATTGAGTGTAAATAAATCTAAACAGATCTATTTTGGACAACCCCTTATAGACTCTTATACTTTACATGACGAACTAAAATATTATGGCATAGTTGCTCATCATAGTATTGAAAAATATATTAATGACAACCGTGATAAAATTCAATCTGAGTCTTTATATTTTGAATGTCTTACACCTTTCAAATACGGCATGATAACTCACAAAAATATCAATTGGTTCAAAAAAATTGTCGATACAACTAATTCAGAAAGAAGTGAAATTAATTCAATTTTTAAAGAAAAAATGAACAATCTAAAAACAAAAGTTTCTGGCGAGCCTAGAACTTACATTGATAATACATTTATGGTTTTTGAAAAAGCACAATCATAAGCAAACACTCAATCCTCATCCAGCCGCCACAAAACGAGTACTCCGCTCGCCACAGCTGCATTCATGGAATAGACGCACTAATGACCCGGGACAAACCATATTTCCATGAAATCTGGGACACTATAAAAGAAGACCTCACATCACACACCCTTGTAGCACACAATGCAAGCTTTGACATCTCATCCCTCAAAGCAGCATTAACACACTACAACATACACACCCCTGAATTCAACTACCACTGCACCTACCACCTCACCAACCTGAAACTAACCGAACTCTGCGACGCACTGG
>CAZNMO010000242.1:0-273 GCA_964574195.1 uncultured Clostridiaceae bacterium
GTTTTCAGTAACGTCTTTTCTATAATCCGTCCTAAAAAAGCCGATTGCTGGAAACCCCGCCTCCGTTTGTGTATCATCTTTGGCTTTGGCTTCAGTATTCTCAGTATGATCGCTTTTAATTGTCATACCCGTCGAGCGCCCTGCTATTCCGCCGACCGCCCAGGTGTATATTGCCTCACGATTTTCGGTGTTGGTCCAATTTCCAGTGGTTCCTGTCTTTTTAACAGTCATTCCGCTGGTGACAGAACCTATAATCTTATTGCTGTTAAATCC
>CAZNMO010000242.1:283-6353 GCA_964574195.1 uncultured Clostridiaceae bacterium
TGCCCAGTGCAGAATCTGCATTCACTGTAAGGCTTTGTGTTGTACAGTTGGAAATTGTACCGGCATTATAACCAACCACGCCGCCAATATAGCCAGGCGCGTAGCGAACCATACCCTTCCAAAACTCATCCTGTGTTGTAACTGTTTGTTGGCCCGCTTCATAAAAGGCCTTAATTGTACCATTCGTAACCGTTACATTATCTACAGTACCACCAGACAAATTATGCCCTACCGCAAAACCGAAATACTCATATATATAATAAGTAACTGGTTGTTTTAAAGTACCCAGTTTACTGAATATAGGATTCCCAGCGTCATCATAAGACAGAATCTCTCGACCGTAATTAGTGCCGAAATCGTCATTTGCACTAGTCCTTAGCTGGCTGCATACTGGATTAGATAACACCACGTTGCGGATGGTTCCAGAGTTACTGTACACCAGACGTCCGTTTAGATTGGATATCGTATGACCATTTCCGTTGAAGACACCAGAAAAGCTTTCGATTCCTGTTCCTGCTCCATTCATATTAATATCGCTTTGAAGTGCATAATAGCTATTTGCACCATTTTCAGCACTATACACATCCGCCATATACTGCAATTGATTAGATTGAGTGATTTTATATGGATTTTCCATAGTACCATCGCCGCCGCTAAAATATGACGATGCCGCTGCTACAGTCACAGTACTACCTTGCAGCAAACTTAGCACCATGCATACACATAGCAGGATGCTTAAAACTCGTTTTTTCATGTTACCTCTCCTCGTATAATATGTTTATTTTAATAGATATTGCGTCAACCAAGTAGCACACGCAAGTATATTAGTCTGCTAGTTTGCGATATAAGAATGTTACAATATGTGCGCGTAAACATGGGTCGTCTGGACTGTACTTTGACTCAGAAGTTCCATAAGTAATGCCCTTTTCCACTGCCCACAATATAGCTTCGTAGTAATACATACTATTATTTATATCTATAAATGGATTTACAGATGTGGATGCAGGTCTACCATCCAAGCGCCATAGGAAGCTCACTACCTGTCCACGAATAACCTTATCTTCGGGTGAGAAGGTAGTAGCACTTGTTCCCACAGTCACACCATTTTCCTCTGCCCAAAGAACAGCCTGGTAATAGTAAGCATCTTTATCCATATCATTGAAATTAGAATTTGCCAATGTTGTTTGAGGCATTCCAACTGTCCTCCATAAGAAGGTAACCATCTGAGCTCTTGTAGTAATTATTTCAGGGCTAAATGTATTAGCACTTGTACCACTTGTAATACTTTCTTCAATCGCCCACAATACCGCATCATGATAATATGAATTTTCAGCTACATCTATAAAAGGATTTATTATCTTTTCAGATGTTTCAATCCATTTAGCATATATTGTAGTGTTTTTATTAAGTTTAATTTCTGCAACCTTGTCAGTTAATGCTTCATCCGTATACCATCCATCAAAATTAAAACCTGCCTGAGTTGGTTTGTATTCTCTTAAGTCAATTATCGTTCCGGAAGGCTTAGTCACATCAGAAATCTTAGAACCGCCGTTTGTATCAAAGATTAATTTATAGCTATTGCTTTGACTACTTCCTCCGGAATTGTTGCCATTACTGTTTCCACCAGTGCTGCCACCGTAACTGATAGTCAGCGACATAGTAGTTTTTGCTTCATTGTAATTTGTATCTGCTGCTTTTGTTGCAGTGATTGTAACTGTGCCTACCTTATGAATAGTTGCTGTTGGACCAGATATACTCAAAATGGTAGGGTCAGAGCTTACATAACTAACATTTCCTGCACCACTTCCACCAATAGTAGAAATGGTAAATGGACTATCGCCATATTTCTTGCCGTTTACTTCATTTATGCTTAATGCACTTTGCTCTGCCTTATTTATAGTAAAAGTTGTGCTTTTAGTTCCTGCGTAATTGCTGCTTCCCTTTGCAGTAACAGTTACTGTGGCTGTACCAGCGTTAATATTATTTGAAGCAGTTATATCATAATTGTTGCTGTGAACTATATGCTTGCCAGAATCCAAAGTAACCTTTTCTACAGTAGGAACCTGCGTTGTACCATTGTATGTATATGTACCTGAAACAGTAATCTCAGATTCTTTCAGATTACTTTGAAAAATCGCAGGTCCGATAAAAGCACCTGATAAGTCTGCACAATCATTTTGCTCACCTGATACACTCAAGCTGCCACCTTCTGGTGCAATACTTCTATATGTTCGAACAGTGCCGAATCCAGTATACGTACCCTGCACAGACGCAATCTTTGTTCCGTCTGGAATGCCCGGAAGCGATAATGTTTCACTCTGTGTCTTGTTAAATGGCGCTGCAACACAAAATGGAGCCACTGAACCGTTTGTAATTAGCTTGCTTCCAGTTTCTACTTCAAGCTTGCCACCAAGGACATATACACCATATTTGCAATTTGTAGTGAGTTTAGAGCCACCCCTAACATTGACACCAGTCTGAGCAAACACACCTGCAGAGCCCTCTGAACTGGCTATTAATGATGCACCACCATCAATATTTACAGTATCGCAGAAAACTGCTGATCCCGCATTACTTTTAACATTCACTATTGTGTCCTGACCTGAAATGTTAAGTGTACCATCTTTTCCACCACTAGCACCTATATTGATTTGACCATTAACAGTGACGTTTGCTCCATCTCTTATAGTTATTGTGTCTCCGTTCGTTCCGCCACCATTTATATCATTAACCATGAGTTGCGCAGAGCCTGTGATAGTTATATTGCATGGTTGGTAAACTGCTCCATTAATATCACCACTTATAATGCTGTTTGATATATTGTTTATAGTAGAGCCAGCGGGTAATATTATATTTCCCAAAATATATGCATTGCCAAGGGTCAGAGTCTTTTTTATAGCATCCCATTCATAACCGTTGTTTTTTAATGTTGCGCTGCTGTGATCTGTGCCATCTGTCAAGTCTATACCACCAGAAACGGTTTTTAATGCAACTCCGTCGTTGGTGTAAGTGTCCCATACTGTTGCTAACCCATCTTCACCATACTCTGTTGCAATTCTCACCAAGCCTGAACCTGAGAGAGGTAATGCCGCAATCTGCGTAGCTGTCATGCCTTTTGGCAGTGTTATATAACTGTTGTTAACTATAGTTGCACCTTCACCGGTAACTGTAACTTTGTTTTCGGTAGGTACGAATATTGCTTGACCATAAACACCAGTCGAAGATTCTGTACCTATTTGATTGCTAGTACCCTCTAATGAAATATTCAAATCGCAATTGATTGCACTGATAGCATGAGTGACAGTATCTACTGTGTTCTTAATTGTTGCATTTTTAAGTGTAATAGCTGCACCGGTTGTACTATTAGCGTTATCAAAAGTAACGTGAATGTTCCAGTTATCAGCATTTGCACCCTCGGTAATGACATTTCCACTTACATCAGTTGTGGCATACCAATCGTTGCTATCAACCGTCACACCACCGATGATAACCTCTGATGGTACATCAACTGCCAGCACCGCTGTTGGAAACTGGCTCATCACCATGCAAAGGCATAGCAGGATGCTTAAAATTCGTTTTGTCATACTATTCTCTCTCATAATTTTTCTCCTTGTATATAAAAAGCCTGATAATTTTTTTAAAATATCATTTTATCAAGCAATTATCAAGGCGTTATGTATAAGCGGTCGAAAATCTGCACAAGCGGTTAATCAATACCCAGAATTTAAAATATAATCGTTCTCAATCAGAAATTTGCAATTAGACTTTTTGTCGAATTTATAGTATATTATATAGTGAATTAATATTTACAAAGGAGAAATTCCAAATGAATATAGCAATCGTTGATGATGCGGCTACTGATTGTGCAATACTCTGCAACCTTTTAAAACAATATGCAATCGAACAGCGACTGACGATACAAATCAAAGAATTTCATAGCGGCAATGAACTGTTTAACGATTACATGCTAGGTAGCTATGATATCGTTTTTATGGATATTTTCCTGAACAATGAAAATGGCGTAGACTGTGCATTGAAACTTCGACAGCTTGATGAGAATGTAAATATCATTTTTCTTACCACCAGCTCAGAATTTGGTGTTAAAAGCTATGATGTCAGGGCAGCAGATTACATTGTAAAGCCAGCTACCCTTGATAAGCTCTCACGAGCACTTAACTACTGTAAAATTACAGAATTACAAAGCGACCCCTCTATTACGGTAACTACTCGACATCAGCCGTTAGAAGTTAAACTTGACTGTATTCTATATGCTGATTTTCAGAACCGCTCTGCTTGTATCCATTTGAAGGACTGCATTGTTCAGGTATCAGGCAGCTTTTCTGAGCTATCTGAACAGCTGACAGCCTATACACAATTTATGTCCTGC
This sequence comes from uncultured Clostridiaceae bacterium, assembly GCA_964574195.1. Taxonomy (GTDB): domain Bacteria; phylum Bacillota; class Clostridia; order Lutisporales; family Lutisporaceae; genus BRH-c25. The sequence goes on from CAZNMO010000242.1 coordinate 4,671, forward strand.
TTTAAGGGAATTGTAGTAAACTTTAATGAAGTACGAGAGGTCTGTGGAGATTATCTCATTCTAAAAAATGAGGAGAGATTGCCTGTCAGCCGCCGTTTGCAACGACAGGTTCAGCAGCGTCGCCTTAGTCTCTCTGCTAACTCACTCAGAGGAGATAGAATATGAAGCAGCTTCTTATAATGATTTTAACTACCCTACTGCTTTACATAACGCTTGTGCCTAACATATATGCTGAAACAGAGAACACTGCTTCTATTTCAGTTCAAGTGACCTCTCCATCGGCAATTATATCGCCTTCTGCAATTACCTTAGTTAGATTTGATGAGACCGATCGTGTGTATGGTGCGGCGTTTGCCACAGGAACTGCGCAAGAGAAAATCGCTGATTACATCTCTAACTTTCTCGATGATTTTGTTGGCTACGACATAGACGGCATGGACTACTTGCTTATGGCAGACAATTGGTCCTTTGCTGATGTGGACACAAATACGCCAGGTCTGTACTATGCTTTGGCAGTACCAGAACTTGGTGGGGAGTATGTATTAGCAGAGGATGTTTCTCTGCCGGAAATGCGGTTTGCAGTTTCAATTCAGCCCCCAGGCAAGCCGAGTTTGGACAACTGCTTTGCTTATTTATACAGTCTATGGTTTCCGTTGGTGCTCTCTGAGGAGCAGGCGGCGCAACCTGAAGCTTTCACTGTGTGGCTGCAGCAGGATGGCGGTGCTTGGACACTCTTGACTTTAGATGACGAATATTGGATTCAAACAAATTCCTTGATTATAGCTCAGTATGCCTTTGATAAGGGAAGCAGCTATACGCTCAAGTTAGTCTGCCCCGATGGAGAGACTAGCATAGCAACATTTTTGTACAAAGGAGATCTGACAGTTGTGGACGATTACAACGGTGATAGGGATGGCGGCGACGTATTAGGCGGTGATTCGGGAGTAGGCTCTCAACCAGCTCCAACTCCTCCGGAACAGGACTCAGACGACTCTGAACCTAAGAAAGAACATGAGCAGCCATTCGTACATAGTGAGCCACAGGAGGAGCAGAATTCTTTGCCAGACAAAGGCCAGCCTAAGACTGCGACTCTTGCCACTCCAACTGAATTAGTAGCAACCGTGTATTCTGACACGTCCATTTTTGATAAAGCAGAGAAAATTTCATATAAACCGATAAATCATACAGTGTCCAAGCAGAAGGATGATACTAAATTTGAAATGAATCCTATATCAGACAGTGAACCCCAGCAACCTGCCATAGTTTCAGAATCCTATTCTCCGACCAAGACTGTAATTTCAGGTCTTCGTCTAAAGAATCTCTGCGCTGAAAAAGAAAACATTGTATTTGGTTCAGGTGATTTAACCGTCAGCATTCCAAGCAATCTACTTTTATCACTAAGCCTGTCGGATTCGGATACTCTGGCAGTACAACTGACACAACCACAGAACGATAAAATTCTACTAACTGTAGAGGTTTTAGGCAAATCAATCACGGAACTGCCAGGAGCGGTATTGAGGTTTAGGTATATGATAAAATCGAAAAATGCAGAAATAATCGTACAGAACGAAGCTGGTCAGCATATAGCAGATACTAGCTTTGATGGCGAGCTTTTGCGCTTTAATGCAGATACAGCAGGAACTTACACTATTTTAGAAATATCTGATGCGCAAAACGTACAAA
>CAZNMO010000244.1:0-6285 GCA_964574195.1 uncultured Clostridiaceae bacterium
CTTTATACAAGATACAATACATACTCTGCCAGCTCATCAACAGTGAAGTGGTATATAAATGCTTCATAATCACCGTTGTCAATGTTGCATGAGTCTTTCAGCTTATTGAAACTTTCGATAACAACCGATGCTTCATCCAAATTGACAAGAACCAGATGCTTAATCATCTCCCCAATTGAATTAGTTGCATCAAGCAGAGACGTTGTGTAGGCTTTTCTAATAATATGGGTTTCGGCTCTATTGAAGTTATCATTGTACTTAAGCATCTCCGCATATAGTATAAGTGCATCCTGGGCATTCTTAACAGTCACATCGTTACACTGACAGCCATGTGATATGTTATCTTTTATTTCTTGTATCATTAATTCATAAGCCATAACACGAATCAGGTCTCGACACATCGGAGATTCTGAATTGTTACCAAGTTTGTGTCGTGCAACAAACATTTCAACATGCATCTTGCATCCGTCTAAAACGGCTTTGGGTGGAGTTTTTAATTGCAGTTCGTCGATTTCGTCTCTAGTTATTTGGTTCATTATTACAGACATTACTACTTCTTCTTTAAGATTTTCATCTTTTATGTCTTGATAAGTTACTATTTCACCCTTCATCAGGCATCATCTCCTTTACATTATTTAATATAATTTACATTATTTGTTTGTTTTTGGGCACAAAAAAACCTTTTATAATGATTTATTAAAAGGTATGTAACATATTAGTGTTTCACTCCAAGCTGCAGCCTAGTAGCATACGCCTTATGTCTTGTTATAATCAATTATTGGTGATTGCAATCTCCTCTCTTTTGACCATATTTGAATTATAGCACATATCCCAAGATTTGTCAAGTGTTTTTTTCGAATTATTATTATACCATAATTATTTTAATTGTCAATAGGTAAATTTTACTTTTTTTATATTTTTAAAATAGAGCAGAATGCTTATTTTTAAGAGTTTTACGAAATCAACCTTATTGGCTGATATCTTTCGGATACAATGTTTACATCATAGACCCTCGTATGAATGTTTTCATATCACCTTTTTAGGCAAGAAAATGAGTTAAAAGCACATCTGGGACAGGAAATCATGGTTTTGGATATGAACTACCACTGTAAGTTCAAAACTGTTTAAACTTGAATAAAAACGTGATTTTATTTGAATATTGTTCTATGTCTTGATATGAAGTAATGTATACTTCGTTTCTTTATCTCTGATTCTAAAGTAGCTATCATTCATCTCCTGAAGCAACTTGGCTGCTTTGCTATCATCAATGCTGACATCCGATTCATAATAGAGCATAATTTCTATAGTATTAGCATCATAATACTGTTTAATAAAAAAGCATGCGTTGTTATATCCCATCTCGCTTAATTCAGATATTTTTTCATTAAACTTTTGCTCATCCCAATATACGTTGTTCGTAAAATTATAATATTGTTTCTCAAAGTTATTTGCGTCTATGTTAGTATTGAAAAACTCCGCATCAAGTTGAATGCCATGGACTCCAAGTCCTAATTCTATTTTGGGAAGCAGAAAATCAGGTGTATCAACTTCGATGGCAAGCACATCAACTCCTCTATCTTTTAACATTTCAAGTAATGAATATACTCCATCTTTAGAATCTTTGTTTGGAATACCTACCGTTGCAGTAGTTGCTTGAACGATATACCGTTTCTCCTGATATGAAAAATATGCGTCCAAATCACTAAATCCACTCAAACCTAACAGTTTAGTTTTATTTTCGAGTGACGATAGGTTAGCATCCGCAATTTTTCGCAAACAAGAGACATTGTCAGTCAGAGGTTTGTTTCTTTCGTCCAATACCAGTTCGTAGTCTTTTCCGCAATAGGAAACCGAAATAAAATTAAAATACTGCTTTTGGCTAACTTGTCTCTTTTCAACATTTACTAAGTCGATATTCATATTATAAGTTTTCTGGAAATAAGAATGTGCGATTTCTGAAGCTTTTTCTTTAGTTAAGTCTAACGGATACTCATTGCATTCTGATAACGTATAAACTATTGTAACTACTAAAAGTAGAAATATAATTCCTGTAATTTTTCTCATCGAATACCTCATAATAAACTTCTATTTCATTTGTATCTGCCCTATCAGATTCCTCATATTTGCAAGTCTATTTCCATTTTAACTGGCTAATATCATCTCTGCATAATGTAAGACACGACTAATAATATAGGATTGATAAAAGGGCGGTTTTATGCCATGACCTTTGATATTGCTAAAAATAAATATCGATTGATATATCAAATGTCCGTTTATAATCTTCTCGCTGATTTGGCAGAAAATAAAACAATCCTAAATTCATTTCATCTTTCTTAAATTCAAGTACTTTAGAGTCTTTATCTTTTTCCTCACCGACAAATTCCCAACCTTCATTCTTTAACTCTTTCAAGTAATAGCTTTTGATGTTTCCATATGAAGCATCTGATTGAAAATATCCAGTGATTGATACTAAACTTGATTTTTTCATACTAAGCAAATTATCTGCATTAATAAGGTCAGCATCTTGTATGTTTTTTATATTTTTAAAATTGTTTTCTATTTTTTTATAATTTTCATTTATCTGTTTACTATTTATGGGAGGAGAAAAAAATAAAATTGCAATTATTATTAATGATATAATTGAAATAATATGTTTTTTCATTTTTTTAATTCTCCTTTCAAGCAATATTAAACTATAGTGATTAGTCTTTCAATCCATAATTTTCCTATAATATATCATTGTTCCAATCTCCTGTAAACTACTTTTGGCATGGTAAAATAACCCCATACGCTCCCGAATATGAGGTTATTTATGATTACCTTGGATTTATCAATCAACTCTGCATCCGTAACCTCTTATTATACCTTGTCATCTGCTCATGCGGATTTAAGCTGTCATAATCCTGTTGCAAGTCATCGATTATCAGGTTTAGATAATCTTTGGTGGTACTTATATCCGCATGGCATAAAAGTTTCTGTAATCGAGCCAAATCGCCTCCATTCAGCAAATATTTCTTCGCATAGGTATGACGATAGAGATGGACTGACGTTTTATCAATTCCACGTTTATTACTGTAGTGGGCAATCGCTTGTTCGATTCCCGTTTTGCCTAGCTGCTCACCATTCACTTTACAGAAAACAAAGTCATCCTCCTTCCCTTTTCGGTATTGCAAATATTCCTTTAATACTTCAATAATGCTGTTGCTCAAGGGCAGTAAGGTCTGCTTTCTGTTCTTAGTATGGCTGAGCTTTACGATTCTGTTTTCAAAGTCGAGGTCATTCACCTTAAGGAATTGCAAATTCTTTAACCTTTGCCCTGTTGCAATCAGGTAATTAATCATGACCCAAGACCTATATTCTACAAATCCGCACTTTTTCACATTTGGTTTCTTTAACAGAATCGCCAGTTCTGTATCCGTATAGATTGTTTTGATTTCCTTATCGGCTTTAGGAATCGTGACTTTGAAATCCTCAATATAGTCCTTCTGCATAAAGAAATACAGAACTGCCCTTAACGCCTTCATATAGGATGATACAGTATAATCCTTAATTTTCTGCTCCTGTAAGTGCAAAACATATTGATTGATTAAATCCTCATCAATGATAGATATAGGCGAATCCAAGTCACAAAACAAACCGAAAATATGAATGTTAACATTGTAATACTTAATCGTGTATGGGCTGTAATTCTTGACCTTACATCGTCTTATGAACTCTTCAAAAGCCTGTCTGATAGTGATATCTTTTTCTCTTTTCATACCGATTTTCTGCATAAAAAAACCTCCTTTCACAGAACAAGTCTAAGCAATTTTCATGCAAAAGGACGAGTTCTGCTTTAGAAGGTCTCACGCTTGGAAACGCTTATTTTTCAATGTTTCCGAGTCTTATGTAGTGTGAGCAAGCCTATAAGCCGAGTTCTGTATTAGACAATCATCTATCTAGGCGCACTGTCGCCAGTACGCTCATGCGACCTACCTACCGGGCAGCGACGGGCAGCCGCCTTTCAGGCATTGTACCCCGAAGGGTAATTACCTCCCTGCTTGGTCTTGCTCCGGGTGGGGTTTACACGGCCAGCATGTTACCATGCTGCCGGTGAGCTCTTACCTCACCATTTCAACCTTACCTCAGCCTAAGCTGATCGGCGGTATGTTTCTGTTGCACTTTCCTTAAAGTCACCTTCACCAGACGTTATCTGGCACCCTTGCCCTATGGAGCTCGGACTTTCCTCATGTATCAAGATACACGCGATTGTCTGGCTTACTCACAATAATATTATAACATGTAACTTTGTGTTGTAAACATGTTATATTGATTCAACCTTACGGCAACGCCGCTTTGCGACTATGTCGCATAAAATCAATAGAATTAATATACCATATTTTTAAATGGATTTGTTATAATTTCTGATTCAAATATCTGGATTTTTGATCCGATCTGTTTTCTCAATTTGTTGGCGAAATTGGAAATGAAGATATACTCAGTACCAAAATGTCCGGCATCAATCATGCAAAGTCCTGATTCCTTGGCTATGAGTGCTTCGTGATGCTTAACGTCTCCTGTTATGAATAAGTCACAGCCATTTTTAATAGCGGTGGCCAATATGTCGCTGCCTGCCGCTCCGGTACAGATCCCTACAGTCTGGACAATCTGATTTGGATTTCCAACCATTTTTGTTTCACCTGGAATTTGCAGCGCTTCCTCCACAAGTTTGCACGCTTCTTCCAACGTGATCGGTTCTCTTAAGTTTCCGATTCTGCCTATCACATGGTCGTTGCTTTGCTCCATCGTATAGGATCGGACTTTTTTAATTTTTCGTATTCGGGACAGGCCGATGAGGTCAGCCAAATATTCATTGTTGCCTCCAAATGCTTCATCAAAGGTCGTATGTGCGGAATAGACGGAAATTCCTAATTTGATCAAGTCAATCAGGTAGTTTCCCGTAATAGTATTATTGTCAATCACATCTATTTTATGGAATAATAACGGATGGTGTGTGATGATAAAGTCAACTCTTTTTCTTTTTGCTTCCTCAATTACATCTCGCGTGATATCCAGACAAACAAGCACATTATGTATCTCCTTGTTGCCCATGTTGATCTGCATTCCGCAGTTATCCCAATCTTCCTCAAGTTCTCTTGGTGCGATCTCATCAATTTCAGAGATCAAATCCTTAAATGCTATGCTCAAAACTTACCACTCCTCTCTAGCATCGCCTGCAGTTTACTTATTCTTTCTTGTGAATTTCTCAGTTTTTCATGCTCGTCCGTTCTGATTCCGTTTCTGATGTCTTTTATGATCTTATTCTCTATTCTAATCTTATTACGAATAAATTCAACCAGTAATGGGTCTTTTTTTTGAAAAATTATCGGACTGATCTCATAATTCAGTTCGTCAATCTGCTGATCCTGATCGTGCTCCCATTGATCTTTGCGGTCCTGACTATTATTCGGTTCTGCAGCGATCACCTCACAGATATATTTTCCCTCTCTGACAAGCACCTCATCCACAATGTTAAAATCATTGTCACAAAGCCATTTCCGCAACTTATTTTGAGAATTTCTCGGCTGAAAAATCAACCGTTTTGCGCTTCTGGCTATCGTAAGCTTTTCAGAGAGAATCTCCGCAATCAACTGGCCTCCCATACCAGCGATGACGATCACATCGGCTTCACCTGAGTTCAAAGTAGCAAGCCCACCGCCCAATCGGATATCAAAATCTTCTTCCGGACAGTGTTTAGAGATATTCTCCCTCGCTTTTTCCAGCGGACCCTTTTTAATATCACTCAGGATCACATGAGGGCTGATCCCTTTTTCCCATAGGGAAATAGGAAGAAAACCGTGGTCAGTTCCAATGTCCGCGACAGTTTCCCCCGGATTTACCATATTTGCGATTGCCTGCAGCCGATCTGATAATTTAATCATTTCATTTTTCCTATATACAAAGATGTATTCTATATGATACCAAAGAAAGAGGCTTCCTCAAATAGTGAACCTATTTGGGACAGCCCCTTATTTAACTTATTCCAGATAATCCTTCAGTTTTTTGCTTCTGCTTGGATGTCTCAATTTTCTTAGTGCTTTCGCTTCGATCTGTCGGATTCTTTCTCTTGTAACGTCAAATCTTCTTCCCACTTCTTCCAGCGTTCTGGCTCTTCCGTCATCCAGCCCGAAACGCAGTTTCAGCACCTTCTGCTCTCTGTCCGTCAAAGTGTCCAAAACCTCAACCAACTGTTCCTTCAGCATGGAGAATGCCGCAGCTTCCGCCGGTGCTGGAACATCATCATCA
>CAZNMO010000245.1:0-6194 GCA_964574195.1 uncultured Clostridiaceae bacterium
CAGTGGAAAACTGACCGTTGTCTCTTTGAATCAATGGGATAAGGCTTGACGCCCCAGATAGGAGAAGACGATACTTGGCTTGTCGAGAGCGGTAGCGTCAGCTGCCCAAAAGGGGCAAGCCTTTGTGCTTGCCCTTTTTACATGGTGGATTCCTCCTGGTTGGTTGAATGCCTCCTGGCTATGCAGAGGGCTGGATGTGATGGTTCTGCCCTGCAGGAATATGCAGCGCCAGTTCTATGAGCTGGATCTGAATGGGGCTGAGATGGCCCAGTTGGGGCTCCAGTTGGTGGAGCAGGGCGTATTCACGCTCACTGGCCCGGGATGGGAGTGAGATGTGGCGTCGGGAAAGCCTGAGTGCTTGGGCCAGGGTGGCCTGCTCTTCTTCAGTTAGCTGAAGGCCTTGGATAAGGCGATTGATGAAGTCCTGCTTGGGAGGCCCTTTGTTTCCACGCTCCAAGGCAGAGATGTAACTTGGTTCGTAGCCTAAGCGGTTGGCCATTTCCTTTTGTTTTAGCCTGCGGCTCACACGGAGCTGGCGCAATAAAATGGAAAATGGGCTCATGATTTTTGGGGTCAGCGTGTATTCAAGTGCTTGTTTCGGCCCTGTCGGGCGCACTCTTCGAGGGTGTATTGACAATCTGACCACACCATCCAAAATTAAGCAAATTTTGTGTGTATTTACAACAACTTATAGAACTTTCGTTGGTGTAAATGTTAAAGCTATACACAAACAACAGTAATGAGAGTGTTAGGTGAAAGGATATGGGGCAGATTTTCTTCTGCGGTGATGTGCATGGCCGTTTTGACCACGTAATTGATGCTGTCCGAGAACACAAGCCAGCGGCTGTTGTGTTTCTTGGCGATCAACAGGCTAAGCGCCCTCTTGAAGAGGAATTGGGGGATATCCTGAACATGACGGATATCTGGTGGATCCACGGTAATCACGATACCGACAGCGATGCTGACTATGACAATCTGTTTGAGTCGGCGTTGGCGGACAGGAACTTACATGGGCGAGTTGTAGAAATCGCGGGTCTTCGGATTGCCGGCCTTGGGGGCGTATTTCGTGGCCAAGTCTGGATGCCGCCAGAGCAACCAAGGTTCGAGTCGGTAGCGGCCTATGTCGCTCGGTGTGGGAAAGGCAATTTGTGGCGGGGAGGTTTACCTCGCAAGCATCGCAGTTCGATTTTTCCGGATGAATATCTGAGATTGGCAAGCATGCGAGCGGATGTTCTTGTCACTCATGAAGCGCCTAGTTTTCACCCGCATGGATTCGCTGCAATCGACGAACTGGCGAATAATCTGGGTGCTCACACTGCCTTCCATGGTCACCATCATGATTTGTGCAACTATGGTGACGAATGCGCGCAGTTGTCCCTTGCAGCCCATGGGGTAGGGCTGCGTGGTATCTCGGATCAGGACGGGAATGTAATCGTTGCCGGGTAACTCGGGGCCTCCCCCTAGGAGTCCCCGCTAGGGAGTTTCCCCGAGAGCTTGGTGCATCTCAACAATGGGAACTTTAACAAGCATAAGTCGCAAAGCGAGCAACCAGAAAAGCATTCCGTAGCCAAAGGCTGGAAGTAGCAAAGTTCCAAGCACTAGCAATTTGAAGGCTTCAATTCCATTGCCGTCAGTTGCGCAGCGTGCTGACTGGCGAATAGCTTGCCGCAATTGGCCGCCAGTTGATGTCGCAAACAGACAGCAGAGCTGACGGCTTCCAAGTAGCTTTGGGGTGGTTATCAGCGCAATGTAGAAATCCCCCTCCATACCCGGCGCGAGGGTGACATCCAGGTATGAAGGGACAATCACTTTCTCTAGATAGCGCTCCCGACCATCGTTTCCCTCAATTCTCAGGTAGTCATAAATTGCACCAGATTCAACCTGACTGTGGGGAGCGGTGTAGGAGGCGGGACCTGTATTAGCTAGAACGCCAGAGATTTTCTGGATAGTCGCCATGCATCAAGCCTTTCTTCCAAATGCCATATTTGAATACTATAGTATGAAGACCGATTGAGCGGCAATCCATATCGTCCCCCGCAAGGGAGAAACGATTGGATCCAGAAGTCGCATTTGGTGAGGTGTTGCGCGCAAAGCGCAAGGAAGCCGGGCTTAGCCAGGAAAAGCTCGCATTGGATGTCGGCCTTGAGAGGACGTTTATTTCAATGCTGGAGCGCGGTGAGCGTCAACCATCGCTAACTACACTACTCAAGATTGCACCTGGACTTGGATGTAGTGCGGCTGACTTGGTGTCGGAAGTTGAGCAGCTCCTGTTAAGCTGAAAGCTTAGTAGCAGGAACTTTAGGACCTCGTTCTATAAGCACCAATCGAGTGCATTATATTTACGCGCTTTGCTACACTGTCATCTCGAACAGCCGTTAGGCCTTAGAGCATTCGCAGACGCCGAAATCAAACCCAGGGTATGTTTCTACGCAACGGCATCAAGGGAGAACATTAGATTGGTCCCGGACGAAAAACCCCCAGTTCTATTTATTGATTCCATCCAGGCGCTAGCTGATCAGACAAATTCTGATCTCTACGTATACGCAGGAGAACTATCTCTCGCTGGCTACGACCAAGTATGTGAGGTTCTCGAAGCACCCGAGGCCACGAAGCGGGAAAATGCCTCTCTGTTCCTGAATACCTATGGTGGCGATGCCCACGCTGCATACCGTATAGCTAGAGCAATTGGTCACCACTACAAAAACAAGAAGCTAACTCTCTACGTATTTGGTGATTGCAAGAGCGCCGGTACTCTCCTTGCATTGGGTTTTGACCGAATTGTCATGGGTGATAGAGGGGAACTTGGGCCAATGGACGTGCAGATGGCCAGCAAGGAAGAATTATTCGAATACAACTCTGGGCTAGACATGATTCAGGCCATGGACTTTCTCCAGCGTCACGCGAAAGATGCGTTCCATGGTTTTCTGCACGATATTCGCGTGAATACGAGGCTTGGTACAAAATCTGCCGGCGAAATGGCGCGCCAGCTAACACAAGGGCTCTTCTCTGGGATGTACTCCCAATTGGACCCGGTACGCCTTGGTCATGTCCAACGTACTATGCGCATCACCGAAGCCTACGGCAGGCGTCTCGTCCGGCGATCTAGATCGCTTCGTTCTGAAAAGGCGCTTCAGGAGTTGGTGTATCGCTACCCCTCTCACGATTTCGTCATCGACCGTAGGGAAGCGCGAGAAGAGCTTTTTGCTGATGACGTTATCGCCTGCCCGGACGAACTGGAAACGCTAGTCGGCATGGTGCTCTACACTATCTACCCTCCCAATCTGCAAGCACGGACACTGTTTTTCTCCGTCTTGGATGAACTTAATAGTGAAGATAGTGAGTCCAAGAGGGATGAATCCAACGCACCATCCTCAAAAAAAACGAAGGCTACTGGCCCCAGAAAAACTACTTCACCATCAAAAGAACGTGCGAAAATGGCAAGCTGATGGAGGAAATATGAAGCACGTTACCCAATTGTCAAAGTTGAAGACCAGCACACTTACGGATATTGAAATAATCCGGAAGAAGGTTGAGCATCTTCGTAAAAATCCGAACGAGGTCCGCGCCATGGTGGTGAAGGCGGGTATCTACACTGAAGATGGAAAACTGACAAAGGCCTACGGTGGTGCTGCCTGATGTACAGTGACAATACCTTGTATCAGTTTGTACCTGGGCTGGTGCTAGGGTTTCACGGAACTAAAAAAGATATCGTTAAGCAGGTGGTGAGCGGAGAAGGCCACCTGAAGCAAAGTGAAAATGAATATGACTGGCTGGGGCCAGGTATTTACTTTTGGGAATACGGCCCGCAACGGGCCTATGAATTTGCGCTAGAGAAAGCAAAGCGCGATGGAACTAACCCAGACGAAATTGCTGTCGTTGGTGCCGTGATTGATCCGGGGCACTGCTTTAACCTGTTAGAAGCATCGGCGCTTGCAGAACTTCAAGGAGCCTTCGAAGTTCTACAATCCATACACGGAGAAAATCTTCCACAGAATAAGGGCGGAGATGATCTTCTCATGCGCTACTTGGATTGCGCTGTCATTCAAATGGCTCATGAGCTACGTGATTTCGAGCCTCCTCAGGAGCCGTATGACACAGTACGCGGGGCGTTCTGGGAAGGGGACGATCTATACCCCAATGCGGGATTCAAACATAAAAACCACGTGCAACTTTGCGTTAGAAGTATAGATTGCATCAAAGGATATTTCCTCCCCATAGTTCAGGAGAAAATTGAATAAAAAAGCCCGGAATTAACCGGGCTTTTTTTAACTAGCACTTCTTAACCGATTTATTCCCCAAGCACTAATCAGAGGAAGAGCCAATAGCCCTCCCTTAAAATACCAACGACCATACCATGGCATTTCACTAACTGCGAATCCAAAGGAATCTATCCCCATTTCCTTGTAGGCATAAAAATCCAGGATAGGAAGAAATGCCCATACCACTCCAGACAATATGAGAGGGAACACAAGCCCAATGGGAATGTGAAGAAGGGAACAGGCAGCAAACGCCAATACTGCGACGAAAATCAACTGTAGGATTACGACCCCACCAGTTTTCCAGTCGACCCCAAACCATCCGGAAAAAGTTATAACAAAAGCAAAAAGAATGAGAACGCCCAGAATCAGCAATGGGCCAAAGGTATCACTATTTTTCACACTAGAACTCTCCAAGAAATGAGTTGCTACCCAGCCAAGCTGGGTAGCAATATTGGTCGTCAAGCCTTCACCAACATCGGAAAGGCTCGACACCCACACTGACGTGCCCAAATAATCGTGCCGTTCTTAAGGCGACGATAGGGGCGGAAGATCAGCTTCATTCCCGGAGGAATTTCGAAGTCGAAGGATTTTTGCTTGGCCATTCATGGCTACCTCCTTTCCCAGGCGAGAGTTGCCGATGGAGGTAACACTGTTATAAACTCGCGGTCGCCAAACACGCTGGATGAGTTTATTCAGTGCTTTCCCCGAACACCGCGTCGCCTGACGCAGTGACATCGGGTTTGAAGGGGGATTATGAAGCGTGCTTCATAGTCCCCTTCTTCATTTTGCGCAGCCGTGTTTCTGCAGCAGTGAATGACACACCGAAATCCTGCACCACATCTCGCACGCTGTCGTATTCCTTTACCAAGTTAGTCGGCATGAGCAGATGGGAGGCAAATACATCTGCCTGCCACTCGCTGTTCTGGTAAATCTTAGGTGGACTAACCGGGTTAACCCGAGCGAAAGAAATCCCCCGGTGTAAGCCCAGGTGGCCGAGTTCGTGGCACATGGTGAAGCGTGCCCGGTGCTCACCACGGGCTGCACCGTCATATACGCTTTGGCGCAGCATGATCAGCCCACGCTCCGGGTAGGTCCTAGCGTCGTCATCACCCATGAGGTGGTCTTCGACGACTTCAAATTGTGCCTCGTCGTCAAATACCCAAAGCATTTCGTAAAGAGCAAGCACCGGAAGATACTTGCTGCCTCCCTGCGGCATGAACCCACGCAACAGGTTTGCCGTGTTGGCAATCGCTGCTTCGCTCAATGGAGGCACAATGACGCCTTCTTTTCTACGCGTTGCGGTATTCATCCAATCTCCTTAGGGATTGTAGTTATCAAGGATGGCGCGGATGCGCTTCTTTTGTGATTCAGACAAGGTATTGAACTTGCGGGCCAGGGCTGTCGCCAAATCTGCATCCTGGCGACTTGCCTTGGGCAAGGGCAATACCACCTGCTCTCGCGCCTGATTGGCAAGGGCTTCCAATTCACCAACCTGGGCTTTTGCGTCTGGCAGAACCTTGCTTAGCCGATCGACGAAGTCTTCAGGCACCCGCTTTCGACCATTCTCGACAGCGGACAAGAAGGCGGTGGATAGCCCCATCTTCTGTGCCACATCAAACAATGTCATTCCTGCCAATTGCCGCAACTTCTGCACCTTATCTCCGAACTCAGTGGCCATGGCTTTCCTCACTCGTTTCTCAACTTATTCATATCTTCCCATGCCGCGTCTGGCCGTATTTGTATTGACGCAAGCGCATATTAACCGTCGCGGTTAATAAAGTAAACCGTCGCGGTTAAAATTCCTCATCCATCTTTAACCCTCAGACCAATAAAAAATGCCACTCACAAGGAGTGGCATTTGCAGTTTTTGGGCCTCAAGCAAATCTAGAGTTGTGAGACAAATCTAGAAGTAAATGAGATCCTACAACATCACAC
>CAZNMO010000246.1:0-6070 GCA_964574195.1 uncultured Clostridiaceae bacterium
GAAAACTACAGCTCAGGGAATTTTAGCAGGCGCCATTTCCGGCTCGATAGATGCAACATTGTGGTGTGAAAAATCCATATATTATAAGCTTAACACTAATGGAAACGGTTATCCATATTACGTACAGGAAATATACGAATTCTGGCTTGATCCAGATCATAGTACCCATGCATATACAACAGTAAAATACTTCTATAGTTATCAGCCATACTAAAAAGGTAATCCTTTAGTAGATATAGCGCTAAAACAACAGAATAGAATGCTTAGGTGCCAGTCTGTTTACACAGGCTGGCACCTAACCTATTTCTAATCAAATTCTAATCTTGTATTAATGGCCTCCTAATTTTGTCTTTCTATAATAAAGTCAAAAGAAAAACAAAATAACAAATGGAGGTACAAGAAATGTCAATTTCAATAGAAAAAATCGATGAACTGAGACAAAGGACCGGAGTAAACTACACTGATGCAAAGGAAGCTCTGGAAAGCTGCAATGGAGACATGCTGGAAGCTATCGTATACCTGGAAAAGGAGAAAAAAGCCCGTACCCAGAAGGCAAAGCCCATTGGTTCAGGCTTTTCAGACAAGATATGCGCCCTTCTCAGGAAGGGAAGCAGCACAAGGATCAAAATGTACAAGCAGGAAAACATAATATTCAGCATATCGGTAAATATCGCCGCATTGATCGGCTTCATACTGCTTCCGCTTATAGAAGTCATAGCCATCGCCTTGCTGATAGCCTTACTTACAGGACACAGGTTCAAGCTGGAGAGCAGCAGCAGCGATACATCAAAAATAAATGCAACTCTCGACAAGATGACGGATACGGTCAACCAAGCGAAGGAAAAGCTGGCTGATAGTATAAGCACAAATAACGCAAACAATGCATAAATAGGAAAACCGGGGGGGAACGGCAAGCTGCCGTTCCCTACTTTTAAATTATCATTCAATAGAGTATTCTAGTATTAATTATAACAAGATTTTTATGCACCGGGGAGGAAGAAAATGCCTGCACAAAAGATACTTATTATTGAAGATGAGATCAAGATCGCCAGATTCCTTGAATTGGAGCTGAGCCATGAAGGCTATGCGGTGGACCAGTCCCATGACGGCAGGGAAGGACTGCAGAAAGCACTTGCCAATGTTTATGACATGATAATCCTTGATATAATGCTGCCCTCTATGAATGGGATAGAGGTGCTGCGCAAGCTCCGACAGGTATCGGATATCCCTGTGATCATGCTGACTGCCAAGGACGAAGTGATGGACAAGGTGGTAGGCCTTGATATGGGCGCCGACGATTATATGACAAAACCCTTTGCCATAGAGGAGCTGCTGGCAAGAATACGCAGCGGACTCAAAAGAAAGCTTGTGGCTAATACTGCAGGGAAAAACCTCAGTTCCGGCAGCCTGACTCTGGACATGGACAAATACTCTGTCACCTATGGTAAGGACCAGTTGGAGCTGACCAGGCGGGAATTTGACCTGCTTAAATACCTCCTGGAGAACAAAAACATAGTCCTTACAAGAGATAGGCTGCTTGAGACAGTCTGGGGCTATGACTATTCAGGTGATACCAATGTGGTGGATGTCTACATCAGGTACCTGCGCAGCAAGATAGATGAGAAATATGATATAAAGCTGATACACACCATAAGAGGGGTGGGATATACAATAAAAGATGAGGATTAAAAAAGCATTTTCCTTTCTCTGGCGCCGCCTGCTGAAGCCTATACTGTTGATGCCCTTTGCTATTCTCAAGCTCATGATATCGGTATTCAAGTCACTGCTGACCAGGATGTCAGATAAGCTGAGGCTTTCCATCACCTTCAGGATGACCTTTGCCTATGCCTTCATCATTACTATTACACTTATTCTATTGAGCCTGGGAGTCCTTTCCGGAGGGCTGGCATATATAATACGCAGCGAAGGAAATGACCTGCAGAAGGACTTCTCATTGATAACCTCCTACATGGAGGAGGCACAGGATGTTCCAATAGCGCAAATCAAAAGGCTCTCGGAAACAAGCGGCAGAAGTATTACAATTTTTGACGAAACCCAGAAGCCTCTTTATACTACCGAAAAGGATCCCGCTGACGCGGTTTTCGTCAACAGGTCCGGCACCGGAAACGTAGTATTCGAATTTGAAAACGCAATGCTGGTAGCTGATCCCACAAGCTCCGGCAGCAACCTCCCTCTTGGGCTTTTTAACCCATATGGCTTCGCAATGGTATATAACAATCGAATAGCCAAAGGGGAAGATAAAATACTTATTCAAATCGTAGACAGGCTTCAAGCAGAGACCGAGTATGCGGGCATTTTCATCATCACCCTGATGGCTCTGGATGTCTTCTTTATAATATTTATAGTCATCATAGGCTCCGCCACAAGCAAGCGACTGCTGAAGCCCGTCAGGATCATGACAGATACTGTACAGAACATCTCAATAAACCAGTTGGGTACGAGGCTGGATGTCAGCGGTTCCAAAAATGAACTCAAGGATCTGGCAAAAACCTTCAATAATATGCTGGACAGGATCCAATCTGCATATGAGAAGCAAAACCAATTCGTCTCGGACGCTTCCCATGAGCTCAGGACTCCCATAGCTGTAATACAAGGCTATGCCAACCTGCTGGACCGCTGGGGCAAAAGCGACAGCCAGGTGTTGGAGGAATCAATAGCCGCAATAAAGACAGAGTCTGAGAATATGAAGGAGCTTATAGAAAAGCTGCTTTTCCTTGCAAGAGGTGACAAGGATACTCAGAAGCTTGAAAAAAAAGATTTTTATATCAACGAGCTTATCGATGAGATAACAAAAGAAACTTCTATGATCGATAGCACTCACGAGATAAGCTGTACGAGGAATGAACCGATACTCATAAATGCAGACCGCAGTTTACTCAAGGAAGCCCTGAGAGTTTTTGTAGACAACAGCGTAAAGTACACTCCTGAGGGTGGAAAAATAAAGCTGGAATGCTATCCTGACAGGAGTTCCGTCATTGTAACCATTGAAGACACCGGCATTGGTATCTCCGAAAAGGACCTGCCGCATATTTTCGACCGTTTTTACAGGGCGGATAAATCCAGGACAAAAGAAACCGGTGGTACAGGTTTGGGTATGGCAATAGCCAAATGGATAGTATTACGGCATGAAGGCACCATCAAGGTCCTGAGCAAAATCAACGTAGGTACAAAGATATTCGTGAATCTTCCCATTAATAATGCTAAGGCTGTTTAGCTTCGTCTAAACAGCCTTAGCATTAAAGTATGTTCGCCGCAAACCAGATAATTTTCCCTGGAACAAAATTTCGGATTCCTCCATCTAATATATTGAAAACACACTAAAACATTCTTTTGTAGAAGGCTGAGAAGTTGGTCGACCTAAGGCTGACTGCAATTTGAATGAAATAATAATCAAACTAAAACCAGGAGGAATTTTAAATGATTAAAAACAAAGCAATCCATGCTATGATCATAGGTACATGTATATTCGCAAATTCAATAGTCGGTGTCTATGCGGACACTACTGAGGCAGACGCTCCGGTAACAATACAGATAGAGCAGGTGAAAGCCAGCGACCCATTGATGCAGAAGCAGAGTGAAATCGATCAATATGTATTTGAAAAGCATGAGAAGGATTTTGCCGATATGGGGATTACTATTACAAATACCGGAGTAATGGGTGATTATGTTGAAATTGGAATCACACCATATAACGAGACAAATGCTTCTTACCTGTATGATATTTTCGGTAACGATCAGGTAAAGGTCGTTGAAGGAATTCAAGCGACTATTCTGGAAAACACAGTCTCCAATGATGTTACAGTTCAAACCACGGCTTATCCCCCGGAAATTGCTGAAGCACAGGTTATCTCTGCCCCTGTCGAGAAGGAACCTTCGGCAATCGCAAGCTTCTTTGGAAATATATGGGAATGGATAAAAAATATATTTTAGCCGTTAATATATGGAAAATACAACTTGTTTGACGCAAGTTGTATTTTTTATCGTCATTATCTATATATATCATACATGAAAATGTAAATTTTAATGAATTTTTAATGTTTCCTTAAAAAAGCTTTAAGAATCAATGTTTATAATACATTTTAGGAGTGACAGCTAGCCGCAAACTATTTGGATAAGGAGTGTATAATTCTTATGAATAAAAGATATATTTATCTGGTGTTTACAAGGACAGGAACCTGGCTTTCGAGGCTGATTTCCGTGTTTTCCGACATTGAATATCCCCATGCCTCCCTCAGCTTTGATGATAGGTTTACCGAGATGTATTCCTTCGGCAGAAAGGATCCGGATAACCCTCTTTCCGGCGGTTTTGCCATAGAAAACCTGTCAGACGGGGTTTTCAAAAAACACTCAGGTTGCAAATGCCTTATTGTAAGGGTGAAGGTTTCTGAAGATCAGTATGCTTCCCTAAGGAAATATGTCAGTGAGTTTTCTAAGGACAGTGAAAAATATCGCTACAACTTTTTGGGTTTGTGCAGCATCCTCTTTAATATGCCGATTAAAAGAAAACACCATTATTTCTGTTCCCAGTTCGTATCAGAGGCATTGGTAAAAAGCAATGTGGTAAAGCTTGAAAAGGCTCCTGAGCTTACAAGGACAGATGACCTGTACATGATCAAGAACAAGGAAATACTGTATGAAGGGTTTGTCAGGGAGCGCTACGGCGTACCTGCCCTTATGCAGGCTTAACTGTAACAAACCAATTACCTCGTGAGTAAGCTGAAGGCATATCCAGTGGCTGCAGGTAAACCGACTGACCCGATACCCGCATCAAAAAAAGAGACTTGGTTAGCTGCATAACCAAGTCTGATATTTGAAGAATTGTTACTTCTCATAGTGACTCCCGTTTATCGTTCTCGTGCTCTAGTGTAGTCCAGATTCCATTCACTATTTAGTAACCGGCATGTAGCCTCTGCTATATATCCGTTGTCCCAACGAACATCCCAGCATTGCTTAATCCTGTTCCACTTTATATCACAAAAATACTCGTAATTTCCATATTGACCATCTTTGGAATTAACCAGAGGACTTGTTTCTCTCACATGGAGACATGTTGGGTCGAGTTTTACAGCTAAAGCTATAAGCTCCTCAGTAGGTTTGTCAATATGTCGAATTGCTTTAGGTTGCCTTTTAATTGCCTCAACTTTTACTGTTTCAGTTTGCTCCTTTATATATTTAATAAGGAGTCCATCATTTTTAACAACCTCTAACTTAACTGCTTCCGTTGGATTCTTAATAGCACGAATCGAATACGGATCTTTCCTTATAGCTGTCAGCTGTACTCTTTCAGGTGGATTCTTTATACTATAAATATGTCCTGAATCTGCTTCGACCGCAATTATCATTGCTTCTTCTGTAGGATTTTCTATATAATCGATGGCTGCATGATGGCCCTTAACAGCTAAACACTGCATTTCTGGTGTTGGATTTTTTATTTGCTGTATTGAGAAAAATGAATCATGCTTCAGTGCCTCAATAATAATAGCATATGATGGTTCCTTTATATACTGTATAGCCCCACCAGGTTTCCTTACTGCAATAAGTTGGAGCCTTTCATCAGGATTATCAATAAACCTGATAGCTTTTCCATAATTATTTAATGCTGCAATTTGTACTTCCTCCAAGGGCTCCCTAATAAATTCTAAAGCATTGCCATCCTTTCCGACTGCTAGCAGTTGCATTTCAAGCGTAGGCATGGTTATATATTTTATGCTTAAAGGATTTTTCTCTATTGCACAGATACATTCCTCTTTGGTAGGATCGTTAATATATTGTATCGCTTCTCCGTTCTGCCTTACTGCTTCTAGCCTTACAGCGGCAGATGCATTTTTAAAATACTTTAGATTCAATCCATTCTTTGAAACAGCAATGAACTGTGACTCTTCATCAAAATCACAATATTCTCCGGCATTATATATATGTTCAGCTGCCCATCTTTTAGCTTCAGTGGTTAGGTCATTCATATAAGGTAATACACTCATGCCATAGCATCTTAGTGCTAACATCTGTGCCTTTGGGCATAAGTTTTTTAAGGCAGCTTCAATGCCACATT
>CAZNMO010000247.1:0-6025 GCA_964574195.1 uncultured Clostridiaceae bacterium
TGGAGTATGGGGAGTGTGATACAAATGCACTTTTCCACCCAGTGCTCTTTTCCTTTGGCATCTCTGTTTCAGTGAATGATTCGCCGCAACAACTATTGGTATTTGGCTTTCCGTTTGTTCTATAAAAGAATGAAAGTGGGGTAAGCCAACCGGCTTTAAAAGCCCATGAAAACAACGTCTGGATCAATATCTGTTCATTCCAAGGAAGCCCTTGAAGTAGAGTTCTTACTGATGAGTTTACTTCCTGATACGGGAACTTCTCTCTATATAGATAGGTCTTTCCCTCTATTGAGGAGGTCGAGTCGAAGGAATATAGTTTTTCGCGATGAAGCTAATGCCACTTCTAGCCCCATCAGAGCTAGCAGCTCGAGCATCCGAGCAAGTTTTACTTGCCCCACGTGCATTCTATCCTTTCCATCAGCACCTTCTGTCCATAACACTAGCATTCACCTTCCTTCTGCCTCTGAGGCTTCCAAGCGCAGTTCTTTATTTAGGTACCCGCTACCTGCTTTCTTTTTGATCTTGCGCCCACGGCTGGGTACACGTAACATCAAGCCAATATCGATGAAAGAGCATAACCTACTTCGATTCCTTACGTGCGATAAGGGGGACTTTCTTTCTATAGAAAAAGCGCTTTCAATTCGCAACCATTTATAATGATATTCTTGAATGATTTTCTAGGCCCCGGGGAAGGGGATCTGTTCTCCCCCACATGAGGGGGATGAGAGGGGCTTACAACAAGACTAGTGATTAGAAGACCGGGGATGGTTACCTCTCTGGGGGAGGAATCCCATCAGCAAGAATGGAAAGATCAAATCCCAAATCCTATTATAAGCGCGGAAATCCCAACAGAAGGTTAGGTCTCGGGTCGGGTATCTATAAAAAAACAAGAAGACGCTTTTCACGTAACTTTGCTTGTGAATCTGCCTCTCTATAGAGCAAGCATCTGTTACGTACGAAGAGAAGCTCTCTTTAAGAGCCTTTGTGACGGGCTTGCCTTTGTCACAGGATCGGATCAAAGGGAACATTCACTACGAAAGCATTAATCAAAACATAAAAATACATATCATGAAAACGGGCATTTCCCATTTTTATGATATGATGCATTGATGGAATAGCTTGGCCGCCCAGTAGACTCGATCCGGTTCCACTTTCGATGATAACCCTACTAAAAAGAAACAAAAGAAACTCGAATGAATGGAATTTTTTGGTTACGATGAGATGTGGTGCCCTCGCCCTTTCCTCCATGTAGAAGTTGATCGTTATATAAGTCCGAGTAAACGAACTCGATAGAAGGAGTCCCATCGAAACAAGAAAAAAAGGGGGGGAAACTTCCCATCATGCAACTGTAGAAGTTGATCCTACTGATGGAAAAGCTGTCAATAAGGGACTCTTGGTTGGATATGCACCAATTCAAACCTGCTCGATTTCAGCAAGTTTTTTATCATGGAGAGCAAGAATCCGGCGAAGTCCTGCAGTGAATGGGCCGCCTTAGCTTACCCCCATTTTCTGCAATTCTTTCCTCAGAGCCCAGGGGATTTCCAAACTATAGATAGGATCACCGCGTAGGCAGGCCTACCTTCTTTTCTTTCTCGTTTGCATGAGCATCTTCTTCTTTTCGGACAACCAGGTAATGTTGTCGTACCCGAAACCCTAGCCTTATTTTATAATAGTACGCGTAGCAAGCCTTCTTTCTTTCGAAAGCAGGTAATCCCACTTTAATCCCCAATACTCGAGTTCGAAGGCAAGGAAGCAAGATGACCCCAGGCAATTGAGAAGCGAGCAATCCTATAGTGATGTTATGCTCTTCCTTTGGGGACTAGGATAAATGCGTATAGTAAGGGATGCATTGCCTGATCGTATATGCAGGCGATACGGGGCTTATTTAAAGGAGAATTGCCCTAGGCTTACCTTACTCAATGGGCTTATTATACCCCTAACCTTATCTTTCGATAGCTTAAGCATTGGAGGAAGTTACCCGTATTCGATAGGGATCAAGTATGGTTGTTGATAGTACCTGGCTAACCGCTTCCCCATCCTCCATTAAAAGGTTTCCAGCGTAGGTAGTTCCCGGGTTCAGTACTAGATATGCGTTGAGGTGATAAACAAAGGAAGGACCAGCTCATGTGCTATTGCCCGGTTCCGATCCTAGAGAGGAAGATGCTAGTAAGCCTAGTTTCAGGCGTAGGGTAGGGAATTTGATGACTTTCCAGGTAACCCAAGCCTCTGAATCTCCAAAAGCTAAGGAGATTCATTCCTTTAGTTAGAGAGCTGAATGGAAGGAAAGTCTCAGATCTATGTAGTTTATGACTTGGAAAAAAAGGGAAACAAAGCGCCCAAGAGATGACGCTTCTTGGAGGACAGGTAGTTAACTAATTTATCTTATTAGAGAGAAGGATATGCTTGAACAACCTATTCTCAAACAACTTATTCTAGCAGCCTATTCGTTCAAAGAGCTGGCAATCACTTTCTTCCCACCCGGAAATCGTAGTAAAAAACATTCATATATTCCCCAGGCACGGGATAAAGGGAAAGAGAGAGCCGAGAGCCGGGAACGCAATAAAAAGAATTTCTCTCGAGCGGGAATCTTCTTCTTTAGCAAATTCAACTTCTTTCCCCGGAGCAGCAAGACCAAACCGGTTTATTCATCTGCACCGGAAAAGAGCTAAGCCCGGAAGTCACGGAGCTCTCTTTTCTACATATACATAATATATATATAATATACATAGGGTTGTTGGTTTCGGTTCGTTCAAAATCTCTATCATCAAATAACATATCTAAGGGCTCAGACGATGTTCTCTTGTCCCTCGGGAAAGCGGTTTCACTCGTTTCCTCTTTCGGTTGGGGTTGGTTACTCTTCATCTCTTGGTAATTTCCTTATCACGCATATCATACAATCTCAGAGGAAGTAGAAAGTAAGTCAAGTCCAATCTCCTCAGCAGCTGTGGATTGGCCTTAGTGGGAAGAGAAGGATCAAACTCTATCAAAAATTCGATGCAGCTTTCTTGGCTGAAACTGAACAGGCTGGGTGGGCACTTAGATGATAGAGTATGCCTGCAAAGCACATTTCTTGTCTAATATCTACAGCTCGTTGATCTCTTTCGCCTGTTTTGGCTAACCCCATTCCAGTCTATTAGGCAAGGTCTGTTCGATTGAGCTTCTATTAGTCATCTTAGACAGCTGAACTCTTTTGCTTTGGATAGATCTAAAGGGTAAAGTACTCATTCCGGGCATGACTCGGAAGATGAAGAGGGGGCAGACTTTGAGTGTCAAGGAGGAAGTAGCAGAATTACTCTCCGTCGAGCTGAATTACATCCACCCTCGGCCAGTCTCTTAAGTATAGCGTATGCCTTTGCGAATGAATACTAGCTCCTAAACGGCAACCATAAGGAAAGGACTACCAGGAGTTTGCTTTCCCCTCTCCGTCATCAGACTGACTCTTCTTCATTCAGCCCGGTTGAAGGAATCAGACCAAGATAGGTAGAGTCCAGCAAGAAAAGGAAGGGCGCTTTCGCGCTAGCGGGCTCAGTCCATCCTCTCTCTTCATCGAACCTAAAGAAAGAAGGTTGAAGAGTGGAACTCCGCGTCTTTATCAAGCTTGCATCACTCAAGGGTCGACTAGACTTGAATTCAGCTTTGAAAGGAAATTGACCATATCAGGACTCCTCTAAGGATAAGGAAGGTGTATACTTAAAGAAAGGTATTAATCTAAGGCAGAAGAAAAAAGTGGAATATTCAAGCGGGAAAGAAGAGTGAAGAACAAGCAATGAAGTTTCTTCTTTCGTCGAAGCAGCTTTCCTTAGCTACTCCTTTGATTTCCGGCATAGTCAGAGTAAGGTCTTCCTTCCCTGCTTACCTGAAAGCAATTATTGAAACTCTACTTCATTCCTGAGGAAAGCCGAGAATCCGCTCTTTGAAAAGCTTCCCCGGGAAAAGTCCCCGCCCAGTGGAGTCTTCCGCTGGAACTAGATTCCAGCTTCGCATAAGCGGTCTTAGCTTTGACTTGGCAGTAGGAAGACGATGTGGGGTTTAGTCCTTTAGCCCAGGTGAAAGTTTAATTAGGCAAAGAACCAGCACACGCCTATTCATCCGAAATAATGGTTGGAACTCCTTATCAATTACCTCTCCCGCCGCAGCGCAAGGAAGAGTAAACGATGAATGGCAAGTCAGAGTGAAAGGCAGAGACTTCAGTTGCTACCGTACTTGACTGAGAACTTGATAGAGTGGTTCTTTTCCTCTTCCGGGAGTGTTTTTGCTTTCAACCGGCCCTTGGGATTATCATATAAAAGTTCTATTCCTGCCTACGCCTTCTTTCCAATCTCTGAACTTCGGGAATGCTTTACCTAAACTGATTCAAAAAGGCATGCTAAAAGAGTTTCTTAGTGCTTCACTACCTGAAAGAAACCCGATCCATGGAACCATCTTTTCTTTTCAAAGAAAGAGCTAGAACTACCTGACCGAAGGAGATAGACAGGAAGGGAGGTGGTGATTAGGATAACCCAATTATAGTTGTAGAAGTAGAAGCTATAGGCGAAGGCTTTTGAGTAGCCAGTGTCATAACTATAAGATAGGTAAGCTTCTCCAGAGATAGATCTCAAGGAAGAAGTCCCGGGCGAGAAGTGATCGAAGCATCGGTGAAATGAATCTATTCTCCAAAGCACCAAGACGTTAGACCATACAAGGCTCTCTTGCACAGGAATAGCGTCAGATAAGAAAGATCAGATTAGCTATGGCCTTAGGTGAATCAGTCACAGTTCATAATTCCCCGTTACTGCTAAAAGGAAACAAGGAGTTGGCAGGAATAGAACTGGCAGCTAACCGATAAGAATAAAGCACTAGAAACTTCCGGACTCTTGGATGAAATTATTATACTTGTATTTCTTGCCTGTAAACTATTCCCTCAGCTGGCACGACATTGAGAAGAGAATTGCAAATATCTTTACTGGTTTTAGAAAATTGAGTCCAGTCGTTCGCACAAGGAAGGAAAAGAAAAGGAGGGTCTCACACCGGTGTAAAGTAAAAGAAATTTCCTTAGACTCAGAGATTTCATTTGCTGGCCTTTAACTGGCTTTACAAAACAGGCTTTTATCACAGCCTTGATCACAGGATGGGAAAAGTACCGGCCTGGACCCCAAAAAAGAGATCACCATCGGGACCGGTACTGCTACTAGATTACCCTCTGTAAAGTAAACACTTTCAAACTAGCCAGCTGGATCTCAAACTGGAGAAAGAGAACTCCCCATGTCTGGGAACTCACTATCGATAGAGGGGCTAGCCACAGAAAGTCCAGAAGTCGCTTGATTCTCTTCTTAGGAAAATGCATCTTGCTTTCCTGATCTAATGGATTCCCCTTTTACTGCAACTGCAACAGAAGGGGCTGGGGATTAGCTGAGCTCGAAGGCAGATGGAATGGCACTTTCTTTTTCCGAACTGGCTAAAAAAGAACTCACTTGCTCAACGGCTGACAAAAGGGCTTACCCTACGACTGCTAGCTTTTACTTGCTTGAAGGAGATTTAAAAGGCTTCCTTCCTTGGGGAAAGACTCCTATTACCGGGGACTACTAATACAGCTACGGGGAATGAAGACACCACATACCACATAGAGAAAAGAAAGCGGAATAGCGGGACGAGGTGAGGAAAAGATCTTGATACTCTGACTTCAGGAGGAGAATCCATTATAGTAGGTCCTCCTACGCATATTCTACAGGGAGGGGAAAACACCACACCACATGCAGGGACAATACCAAGCACTTTGTTACTGGTTCGCAAAGGAATAGAAGGGAAAAAGTCTTTGATTATGACTGGCGGGATATAAATAGAAAGACTGGAACTCTAGATCCTCTAACGCTGAGTAAAATGAGAATCATAAGCTATTGATTACACCACAGCAGGATCTTGCCTTGGATAGGCCCCTAGCCTGTGAGCTTAGCCAGTAAATGCGTCCTAGGTAGAGAGGGGAAAACCTAGAAAAGAAAAGACCCAGAATCACGTCCAACAATCTATGGGGGAAAATCAATGATGAAGC
>CAZNMO010000248.1:0-5942 GCA_964574195.1 uncultured Clostridiaceae bacterium
GGGAATGGCGGCTACGATAGAAGATTTTCTTATGGCGGCAGAGTATATAGCTTCTGAAGGGAATGACAATATAGTACTTTGTGAAAGAGGCATAAGGACCTTTGAAAACTATACCAGGAATACCCTGGATATTACAGCTGTTCCAATACTCAAAAACCTTTGCAAGCTTCCTGTCATTGTTGACCCAAGCCATGGGACCGGCAGAAGGGATCTGATACTTCCAATGTCTCTGGCTTCTATGGCGGCAGGTGCGGACGGGGTCATGATCGAAGTGCACCCCTGCCCTGAGGAAGCGCTTTCTGATGGTGAACAATCGTTGAATTTGAAGGATTTCAACGACATAGCCCAGCGTTTGTGTTCAACTAAAGAGTGCTTTCTGGACATCCGCAGGAAATGAATATTTAATAAGAAATGTTGAAAATATAAAGTCATAAGGGTATCTTAGCAGAGCCTTTATGGCTTTTTTTAACCCCATCGTTCAGGAGGGATATATATGGCTGTAAAGAATGCTGAAGTCAAGGAATTGGAAAGCAGGATCGAAAAGATCGCACTGTTGCTTGAAAAAGCAAAAATAGGCGATTACGTCAATATAATGACCAGGCCAAAGACACTTCTCCTGAATAATTTTATAGGAGGATTGGCAAGAGGCTTTGGGACTGCCATAGGTTTTACCATACTCGGGGCAGTCGTGCTTTATCTTATGAGGCAGGCCGTTCTGCTGAACCTTCCATTTATAGGCGGGTTTATTGCGGAGATAGTGAAAATTGTACAGGATCACCTATTATGATTTCTTTAGGAGGAAATAACAATGGACAGTAAGGATATTAAGCACTACAAGGAGCTTCTTGAGAAGGAAAAAGAAGAAAGAGAGGACTCACTGAAGGATGACGGCATGGGATATGGCATATCCATACGGGATCTGACCGGAGAGCTTTCTTCTTATGATAACCACCCTGGAGATCTTGGCAATGAGACCTTTGAGGCGGAGAAAAACATGTCCTTCAGGACAAGGGAGAAATTTCTGCTGAGCGAGGTACAGACCGCCCTGAACAAAATTGCTGAAGGCACATATGGTTTATGTGAGCAGTGTCACAGGGAAATAGGGAAGGAAAGGCTGGATGTCAGGCCGTATACACGCCTGTGCATACATTGTGAGAACGATATGGAGCAAAAGGTAGACGATGAGGAGAGGGGACGTCCTATAGAGGAACAGGTGCTTTTTCCGCCTTTTGGAAGGTCCTTTACAGATGATTCCATATATGATCCTGTAGGGTATGATGGTGAGGATGCCTGGGAAGAGGTGAACGAGTATAATGTACCTATGTCAGACAATGCCTTTGAGGAAGAAGAGAATAACGGTTATGTGGAGGAAGTGGAAGGTATAAGCAACCAGCAATATAAAAGGCGTATCGAGTAGAAATTGCAGACTTTTTAACAGATTTGTGTTATAATCTCATCGTGCTATTTTTATTTAAGGGGGAATATCTTTGTATCCAGTTTTTATCGCCGCAGCTATCATTGCTATTGACCAGCTTGTAAAGAATACGCTGGTGAAGGCTCTGGCAGATGGGCCTATAAGCGTTATTGGAAGCTTTTTTCGTCTTGTTTATGTGGAGAATTACGGAATTGCCTTCGGCATGTTCAAGAACAAGACCAGTTTTTTTATAATCACACAGATGTTGATTGCCTTGGTCGTTTTGTATGTCATTTATAAATTCCGCTACAAAAGCATAGGCATGACAGTATGTCTTTCTATGATACTTGGTGGCGCCATAGGCAATCTTATCGACAGAATAAGACTGGGTTATGTTATTGACTTCTTATCCTTCAGCATATTCCCGCCGGTTTTCAATATAGCTGATTCGGCGATAGTAGTTGGCGCAATACTTCTGAGCTTGATGCTCGTATTTAGCAAGGATATACAGCTGTAGTGAATTGCTTGGCGGGGGTGTTAAGTTGAAGGTCATGGAATTTTACATAGATACAGAAACTGAGGGAAAAAGGCTGGATACCTTTCTTTCAGAAAAAGTCGAGGGCTACTCTAGAACATACATGCAGAAGCTTATCGAGGAAGAGCATTGCAAGGTCAACGGAAAAAGCGCAAAGGCAAACCTAAAGCTCCGCAATGGGGACAGGGTTGAAGCCTCTATTCCGGATCCTATTCCTCTGGCGGTGGAGCCTGAGAAAATAGAACTGAACATCGTATATGAAGACAGCCATATAGTTGTGATAAATAAACCCCAAGGCATGGTGGTCCACCCTGCCCACGGCAACTATACCGGTACAGTGGTGAATGCTCTGTTGGAGCATTGTGGAAGCCTATCGGACTATAATGGCCTGACAGGAATAAACGGAGTCATGAGACCGGGGATAGTGCACAGGATAGACAAGGATACCTCCGGCATAATCGTGATAGCCAAGACCAATGAAGCCCACCTGTCGCTGTCCGAGCAGTTTAAAGAGCACAGCATCACCAGAAAGTATGTAGCACTTTTGGAAGGTAAATTAAAAAATGATACAGGTACTGTTGAGACCCTTATAGGCAGGAACCCCAGGGATAGGAAGAAGATGGCGGTGGTCAGTGCCAACGGAAAAAGAGCGGTCACCCATTATAGGGTAATAGAAAGGTTTGACGGGTACACACTGATAGAGGCGGTCCTTGAGACCGGCAGGACTCATCAGATAAGAGTCCACATGTCCCATTTGGGGCATCCTGTTGTAGGCGATACAGTATACGGTTATAAGAAGCAGAGGTTTCAGACCGAGGGGCAGCTGCTGCATGCAAGAGTCTTGGGCTTCATACATCCTGCCAGTGGTGAGTATGTGGAATTTGAAGCTCCGCTGCCGGATTATTTCGATAAAATTTTGGATATATTAAGACACAGAAACCTATAGACAAAATATAGACACTGTGTTAGAATCAACTAAACATGTTGAACGCGAATTCAACAACACTTAACCTTTAAACTTGTCCTGTGAGGCATGGAAGGGATAATAGCACTAGAGCTCAATCTGCCTCAAGGCAGATTTTTTTGTATTTATTTATAATAATTCGGAGGAAATATCATGAAGATAAAAACCGAGATAATGGATGAAAAAGCTCTGGATAGAGCTATGACCAGAATAGCTCATGAGATACTTGAAAGGAATAAGGGAGTTGAGGACCTTGTGATGATAGGCATCAAAACAAGGGGCATCACCCTTGCCAAAAGGCTTTGTGAAAAGATCAATAACATTGAGGGCAAGGAAATTCCATTGGGTTCCCTGGATATCACAAGCTATAGGGATGATATCAGAGAGCTGGAGGATATTCCCAAAGAAGATCTTACTGAAGTCAACTTTGATATAACCGGCAAAAAAATAATATTGGTTGATGATGTATTATATACCGGAAGAACTGTGAGAGCGGCAATGGATGCTATTGTTGACATTGGAAGGCCTCTTAACATTCAATTGGCTGTTCTGATAGACAGAGGCCACAGGGAATTCCCTATCAGGGCGGACTATGTAGGAAAAAATGTACCAACCTCAAGAAGTGAGATGATAATAGTGAATGTCATGGAAGCCGATGACAAAGATGGTGTATTGCTTGGAGAATAAGAGTAGATTGGCGTTACTACTCTTTTTTGCTGTATTGGAGCAAATCATGAGGAGGTTTGATTATGGGATTGCTGTTGAAAAACTGCACTATTGTTGATCCGGAAAACAAATATGAAGTTACCATGGATATATACATTGAAGACGGGACTATCAGCCGTATTGAGCCTTCAATAGAGGTGCAGGCTGACAGGGTGATCGATACCATGGGCTACAGGGTCCTGCCGGGCTTTGTTGATATGCATACCCATCTGCGGGAACCGGGCTTCGAGTATAAGGAAACAGTTTACACAGGTACAAGAGCTGCTGCCAGAGGTGGTTACACCACTATATGCTGTATGCCCAACACAAAGCCTGTGATCGACAATGCGGAGGCTTTAGGGAACCTATTGGAGATCATCGGAAGGGATGCTGCAGTAAATGTGCTGCCGATAGCAGCAATTACAAAAGGCCAGAAAAGCACCGAGCTGACAGATATGAGAAGCCTTAAGGCATTGGGGGCTGCAGCCTTCTCTGATGACGGTAAGCCTGTCCTGTCAGCAGCATTCCTGCGTGAGGCGCTCCTCCTTGCCAGGGAGAATGACTGGCTTATATCAGAGCATTGTGAAGATCTCAGCCTTGCGGAGGGAGGGGCAATCAACCTGGGATCGGCTTCGGAAAGGCTTGGCATAAAGGGTATACACCCTCTTTCGGAGGAGCTGAATATAATGCGGGATATAATGCTTGCAGAGGAAACCGGCGGGCATATCCACATAGCACATGTAAGCACCGCTAAATCTGCGGATATAATAAGGACTGCCAAGGCAAAAGGCATAAAGGTGACTTGTGAGGTCACTCCTCATCATATAGGACTGACAGAGGACATAATAACCCCAGGTTTTACCGACTGCAAGGTCAACCCACCCCTAAGGAGCGCCGATGATGTGAAAGCTCTGAAGGAAGCCCTGCAGGACGGTACAATAGATGTGATCGCTACAGATCACGCTCCTCACCATGTCAGTGAAAAAAGGGAGGATTTTTATAAGGCGGCCTTTGGGATCTCCGGTATAGAGACAGCATTCCCGGTCTGCTATACAGAGCTGGTGGAGACAGGGTTCCTTACACTGGAACAGCTGGCTGGAAAGATGGCGGGCAGGCCTGCGAAGTTGTTAAAGCTGCCAACTGGGGAGATAAAGCAGGGAATGGCTGCAGACCTTGTCATAGTAGATATAAACCGAAGTATCACTGTAGATAAGGAAAAAATGGTTTCCCAGGGAAGGAACACACCCTTCCACGGCAGGACTTACAAGGGTGATATCGTCTGTACCATAGCCGGCGGACGAGTGGTATATGAAAGCTGATTATAACCAAGATCAATAATATTAGGAGGTAGCGTATGTTTACTGACAGGCTGATAGAAAAAGTAAGGGATTGCAGGAACCATACAGTGGTGGGACTTGATCCCAGGCTTGATTATGTCCCGAAGTTCATAGCGGATGAGGTGGGGCAGGACAAACCGGTGGAGAAAAGTCCTGAGCTGATTGGAGAAGCATTTTTCAGGTTCAATAAGGAAATAATAGACAATGTTTATGATCTGGTGCCGGCTGTCAAGCCGCAGATAGCTTTTTATGAACAGTACGGGCTTTCAGGCATCCAATGCTATCTGAAGACCTGTGAATATGCACGGTCAAAAGGCCTTCTGGTCATAGGGGATGTAAAGAGGGGAGACATAGGCTCAACTGCGGAGGCGTACTCAGATTTCTATCTGGGCGACAATCCGTGGTCTGCAGCCACTGATTGCATAACAGTTAATCCATACCTGGGTACAGACTCAATAGCGCCTTTTATAAAGGATTGCAGCAAGAACGGAAAGGGCATATATATTCTGGTAAAGACCTCCAACAAATCCTCGGTAGATATACAAGACCTGGAATCCGGTGGGAAGAAAATATATGAGCATGTAGCAGAGCTGGTGGCGAAGCTGGGTGAGGATCTTACGGGCAAGTATGGCTACAGCTCGGTAGGCGCAGTTGTAGGGGCGACCTTCAGGGGCGACGGCATCAGACTAAGGGAGCTTATGAAAAAGGTTTATTTTCTTGTGCCTGGATATGGTGCGCAAGGAGGTACTGCAGAGGATGTGGCTGTCTGCTTCAATGATGATGGTCTGGGAGCTGTAGTTAACTCATCCAGAGGCATAATTGCCGCTTACAAGAGCAGCACCTACAGCGGAAGGTTCAAGGAAGGGGAGTTCGGTCTTGCAGCGAGAGAAGCGGCAATTGCTATGAGAGATGATATAAATAGTGAACTGGAAAAGGTGGGCAAGATAGCATGGTAGAGGCAGTAAACTATACGCAAAGTATTGGTCA
>CAZNMO010000249.1:0-2453 GCA_964574195.1 uncultured Clostridiaceae bacterium
TTAACTTCTGGCTACTGCTCACTGTGGCCGATAAGTTTGGTTCCCCGTTCTTTCTCACCTTTAATCAGGTAAAAGAGCTTGGTGGCCATATCCTGAAAGGAGAAAAAGGGTTCCCTGTAGTGTTCTGGAAGATCCTCGACAAAGAAGAAAAGGATGGAAGTATCGACCATTTTCCGTTTCTTCGGTATTATACCGTTTTCAACCTGAAGCAAACCGAAGGAATTGATGAAAGTAAAATCCCGCAGACCGAAGCTCATGACCATGAGTTCGATCCGATTTGCGAAGCAGAGCAGTTAATCGAGTTTTGGTCCGACAGCCCTGAAATCAGGTTGAACCAGTCCCATGCTTTTTATTCACCGTCCGGTGATTATGTCGGGATGCCAAATCCTCGCACTTTCTTTCAGGATGAACAGTATTACTCCACGATTTTTCACGAGCTGGTTCATAATGCCGCAAACTCGATTATGCCGCATTGAATTGAGTGAGTATTACTTTTTGTGTTTCTCCGATACGGTTATGCGGCATAATTTTTATCTGTGAATAAATTGAATAAAATCTGTAAGACATTGAAAATGTTTTGATTTTAAGTCATTTTGCTTTTTTAAACCAATAAAAAAGTAAAATGATGGAACCATTAAAAACACAATCAAGAGAAAAACTCAAAGAAGAGTACCGAACCTACCTTAGCCGCCAACGCGGATTAGCAAACAAGACCATCTACAAATACTGTACATTTGCAGATAGGTTTTTGGATTTTAAGTTCGGAGAAGCTCCTGACGAATTGTCTAAAATCACGGGGTATGACATTGCCGGGTTTTTACAATCCCTGTCAGGACGTGTGCGGTCGTCACCGGATAAAACAATGGCAAGCGGGATGCGTAGTCTTTTCCGGTTTTTATTCCAGAATGAGAAAATTGGGACCAATCTGGCACTTGGAATTCCAAGTGTTTCCCAGAAATACGCCCATCGTATTCCTTATCATTTGACACCGACCCAGGTGGAAGAATTGCTGGAAGCAGTAAGGACTTTCAAAACATCCATTTACGGGAAACGTAACTACGCTATGGTTATACTGTTGGCTCGTCTAGGACTTCGATCACCAGAAGTCATAGCTATGCGGCTTGATGACATCAACTGGCGCAATGGCGAAATCCTCATTCGAGGGAAAGGCAGTTTTCACGATAAAACACTTTTATTACAGGACGTTGGGGAAGCTATTGCAGATTATATCCAGCATGAGCGGAAAGGCACATCTCGACACCTGTTCGTAGCAAGCCGTTCTCCATATAAGCCTTTCAAAGATGCACAGATTTTGAATGCCATCCTGAAACAGGCATTGGAAGTAACAAATATTCCCAGACCGAAGCAATATACGGTCAGTCACATTCTCAGGCACAGCCTTGCAACCAATTTGGTTCAACGAGGTGCAAGCCTTGAGGAAATAAGTAATACTCTACGGCATCGATCCCGCCAGACAACATTATTATATGCCCGTCAAGATGTTAGTGGCCTGCGGACTATTACACAGTCCTGGCCTTTAGAGAAAGGAGGCGTGTCATGAGTCTTTTTCTGCAATTGCAGCGCTATTTGGAAATACGGCGTAATCTTGGATATGATCTGAGCACATCAGAGCGTGTTTTGAAACAATTTGTATCTTTTCTGGAAACGAAAAATGAGCCACATATTACGACTGACCTGTTTTTACAATGGAAGCAGGTCTTTGGAAAAGCATCTCAGAGTACATGGGGCAGACGTTTGGGAATGGTTCGATTGTTTGCATCATGGTTACACAGTATGGATACACTTCATGAGATTCCACCCCAAGCTTTAATTCCCAGTCATCACAGACGAAAACAGCCGTATATCTATACTGATGATGAGATCAGACGTATAATTGAGGCCGCAAGTCTTTTGTCTTCAAAAAATGGATTACGTGAAATCACGTATCCGGCATTCTTTGGACTAGTGTCTGTAACCGGGTTACGGATTAGTGAAGCTATTTCTCTAAATAACCAGGATGTAGACCTGCAAAACGGTATTATCACTCTGTTCAATGGTAAAAATGGGAAAGACCGGATATTACCTGTTACAGAGTGTACAAAAAACCATTTGAAAGAATATTCCAGAAAACGGGACAGGCTTTTAGGGCATATTCCTGAACCGTTTTTTGTTTCTGAAGAAGGCATTCGTTTGACCGATTGCGCCGTCAGGTACAATTTTGTAGTTGTTTGTAAAATGATTGGCCTGCGTGCTGAGCAACCTTTCTACAAACATGGTGTTGGCCCCCGCATTCATGATTTGCGGCACACATTTGCTGTCAAAGTCATGATAAACTGGTACAAGGAAGGCAAAAATATCGACCAGGAAATGCTCAAACTGGTCACCTATTTAGGGCATAAAAGCGTCACCCATACCTATTGGTATATTGAGGCTGTACCGGAATTATTGGCTTT
>CAZNMO010000249.1:2463-5926 GCA_964574195.1 uncultured Clostridiaceae bacterium
TGAAAATTATATGGATAAGGAGGTATCATTATGACTGTCATGACCCTTTCCGCACTGGTCCAGAAATTTTTCACTGATAAACTTTACAGCCAGATGGAAGCCAGTCCTCATACAATCGCCAGCTACCGTGATACATTCAAGTTGCTCTTAAAATTTGCCGGTGAGAAAACCGGGAAAGTTCCAACTAAGCTGAGCATTGAAGACCTTGATGTTAAAATGATTGGAGTATTCCTTGATGATATTGAAAACGCCAGGAAGAATAGTGCCAGAAGCCGGAATACACGGCTTGCAGCTATCCGGTCTTTCTTCCGATTTGTTGCAATCCATGAACCGGCTTATATGTTTCATTGCCAAAAAATACTAAGTATGTCGGGCAAACGCTATGTCAGGCGTAATGTTGAGTTTCTGAATGTGCAGGAAATGCAGGCTCTATTAAACGCTCCGGATTGCTCCACATGGATCGGACGCCGCGATCATGGAATCCTTACAATCGCATTACAGACCGGATTAAGAGCATCGGAACTTGTTAACTTACAATGTTGTGACCTTGTTCTTGAAACAGGTGCCCATGTTCGCTGTGAAGGCAAAGGACGTAAGCATCGGGCAACACCCCTCAGACGTGAAACTGTTACGGTCATGAAAAACTGGTTAAAGGAACGACGCGGTTCTGGCCACGAACCGCTCTTTCCAACTATGCGCGGGGATAAAATGAGCCGGGATGCCCTTGAACATTTGGTAAAACGGCATATAAAAGCAGCATCCAAATCCTGTCCTTCACTAATTGGGAAGCGGGTTAGCCCACATGTTCTGCGTCACAGTACGGCAATGGATTTGCTTCATCATGGTATAGACCAGGCTGTGATTGCCCTTTGGCTCGGTCATGAATCCATAGAAACAACGCAGGTTTATATCCATGCTGATCTGGAGCTCAAAGAAAAAGCCTTGGCAAAAATGTCCAATCCGTCTATAAAACCTGATCGTTATAAACCGGATGACGAATTACTAAGTTTTCTCGAAAACCTATAAATTATGCCGAATGCTCGCACCGGGAAAGTATGAAAAACAGTACTTAGTTGATCCGGTGCGGCATTATCATCGGTGCGGCATTATGAGTCTTATGCCGATATCGGCATAAGATTCATTCTACAGGTCATATCAACCGAACCGGCAGGCATGAAAAGCTTCCCAATCACAAGTTCGGTTCACAGGATTACAGTCAGGATTATCCTAACTCTTATTTTATCCGAAATAAATTATCATATTTCTTGATATAGAGCTTCTTAATTACAGAATAGTTAGGATAATATTTTCGTTTCATCCGTATACTATCCTTGAGCACTAACGCTCACAAATATCATATGAATATCAAAAAACTAAAGAAAACGCATTTACAGCTTTTAGAATACATGAAAGCGGACAGATTTGGCAAAGTCGCTATCGGCGGCGTTAAAGTCATGCTTAGACGATTGTTTGATCATGAAGGAAAGTACACGTCTTACAATGATTTCTACAAGAAATTTATTTCTAGGGAAGGTCTTGAAGGAAGCACCAAAAGACTTGGTTATTATCGCACCTCCGTGCGCACTATTCAAGGATTTGATGAGTTCGATCATTTTCCCAATAGACTCAAATTCGCTCCTGTTCAGTACCGGGAATGCAGTTATGATCACTTAAATCCTGAATTCAAAGGCATCATTGATCGTTACAAGCAGGTAGCATTAAAGAAATGCAAAAGTAAAAAGTCAATCAGGGTAGAATCGAATGCTGCTTCCGCCTTCTTGTATTATATGCAATGTAATGGGGCTGTTGATTTATGCGGCATCAAGGAATCAATGATACTATCCTTCTGTTACGAAGGAGGCAAGCAGCTAAGAGGTTGCTCCTATAGAACTAAAATCAACACCGTTTTAAAAGCGACCATAGGGACTGACTATTATGCTGAATGCGCACGTATCATAGACGACACTCCTCCTTTAAAAAACGGCAGAAAGAATTTTGCTACCCTTAAAGATGATGAGATCCGCATCATTAAAGAGAATTTACAAGAGGGTGCACGAAATGATTTGTCTTTACGCGATATAGCTATTGTGTCAATGGTCATGTATACAGCATTAAGAGGAACTGACATAGCTCAAATGCGGATTGATAATATCGATTGGCAAAGAGGCCTAATCATTCTTACCCAATCCAAAACGCAACAGCCTATGGTTTTGCCACTTAGGGCTGTAGTTGGCAATCCCTTGGTAGACTACCTCGCAAACGAACGTCCGAGTAACTTGGACATAAAGAGCATTTTCACTAATGTTCACGATCCGGAAAGCCCGATGGACTCAAGTACCATCGGAGGTATCGTCAGACGTTTTTTTGAAAAATTAGGGATAAGGTGCGATGGTGAAGAAAATGGCATCCGATTATTCCGACGCTACCTGGCATCTAAAATTCTTGAAAACGGCGTTCAACCAAGGGTTATCAGCGACATTCTGGGGCACCTGTCCCCAGAATCTTTAAATCCATATATCGACACTGACACCAAACATCTGCGTGAATGTGGATTAAGCATCGAGAGTTACCCCGTTGGAAAGGAGGTGTTCGAGGTATGAAAACGATTGAAGAATTGGCTAATATCTATGTAGATTACCATAAATCCAAAGGAAAGGTGCTAGGACTTGAGAGCTTCTTGCCGTTAACAACATTTACTCGTTTCTGTATGAATAAAAAACAGGTACAACATGTATCACAAGAATTGGTTGATGAATGGTGTAAGAAACGACCGGGAGAGACTGATCTCTCACACAATAGTCGAGCTGGTTGTATCCGACAATTTCTCAGATACACTAATACTTGCGGCTATACGTCCTTAACTCTTCCGGCACTAATTCAAATCTCCAGGCCAAAGAAGGTTGTCTCAGAAACGGAACTTCCTTTGGTTAAGACATCCATATCTGACATGATGGAAAAATACATCTTTTACCTGAAAGCATCTAATCATCTGTCAAGGTTTACACATAAGACTCTCATCCGTTTTAACAAATATTGCGCATCAATCGGTTCTGACGTAGAAATACTTACAGATGAGATTGTCAATCGGTGGTGCTGCAAAAGGTCAGATGAACACTGTAAATCACGAAATTTGCGGACACTCCCAGTACGTAAGTTCTTGAAATATACCAACAAACACGGATGGACGAATGTGTTGATACCAGAAAACTTGCCCAATGAAAAATCCACATATAATCCCCATGGGTTTAATGAAGAGGAATTATGCGCATTTTTTCATTCCACAGCCACATTTAAACTTGTTGGGTGGCAAAACGAGTTGAGATTCAAATTAAGGAAAATCCAAGTTCCCGTATACTTCCGATTGCTTTACAGTACCGGTATGCGAACAAACGAGGCTCGTATGCTTAGGTGCAAAGACGTTGATCTCACAACTGGCATAATCAATATCGCTCATTCTAAAGGT
>CAZNMO010000250.1:0-5898 GCA_964574195.1 uncultured Clostridiaceae bacterium
CAATCGCGATCATATTCATCATTCCCATAAGGCTTCTTGCAGCCACATGTGGATCTACCTTCCGGAATACCCCCTTATCAGCCCAGATGCTATAGAACAGCTCAGTCTTATTTACTATCTTCAGAATAAATTGTTCTTTGAATTCATCCAATAGCTCCGGATGGTACTGCAGCTCATTCATAAGTATCCTGAAAGGGTCGATATTCTGGAGCACCCTCTCTATCCTGACCTTTATATATTCTTTTATCTGCCTCCTTGTGTCATCCTCACTGGTCAGCACGGTGAACTCCTCATCCGTCATCATCAACATGCCTGGCACTATTTTTTGTATTATCTTGTTCATTACTCCGCGAAGAATATCTTTCTTGGTACCGTAATACTTGAACACAGCGCCCTCAGACACCCCGGCCGCCTTAGCGATATCAGCAGTTTTGGTTCCATGATATCCATTTTGTGCAAAGTGTTTTATCGCTGCATCCAGTATCTTATCCTGTGTTTCACTACTATTACCCATTAGTATATCGGCCTCCTATCACAAAAGTAAGTGAGAACTCACTTATTATTTTAGTATTATTTTGCCATATAGTCAATAGAGATAAAAAAAAAGGCGATTTCTCGCCTTTCCTACTCTTCCGCATTAACGATGACCTTTACTATCGCATTGTTGGCGATAGCGTGTTTTATAAGGTTTGCATCGATAATCGTTCCGTTTTCATATATGGTATCTTCAATTTCTATACTCTCAAGCAGCATCTTGCCGCACAGATATGCATATTTTGCGTCAACTCCACGGGTATCGGGTTTATCCTCCGGTTGATGTATTGTTCTCACCACCGCAAGCTCCGAACCTTCACGAGCGTTCTCTGCCGGCTGAACATTCTCCTCATTCCAATTGATGTCCGGCCCTATGTCCATGGATACTTCAGCTTCCGCCTCAGCTTCAGTCTCGGCTTCGGCATTCTTATCCTTCTCTTCTACAAAAGCAGAATTATCCACATTCTCAATTTCATGCTCTTCCACATCTGCTATAATGACGCATTCGTAGCTCACAAGCTTTGATATGTCGAGCTTGAACTTGTCTGTATGTATGTACCGGACAGCAAATTCCTCATCCACTTCCACACCTTCAAGTTGTCCCAGATGCCTGCCGCTGATATTGTATACATCAAGCATTGACCTGAGTGGCTTCTCATACCTCGAAACCAGGTTCAATGCTCTCATGTCCTGTATCATAACAGCATCGGCACCAAAAATTATATTTTCTGCAGAAACTGCAAACTGGTTCTCCATATTTTCAAGATATATGGAGCTGACCTTATTGCCTTTGATTAAAACACCGTCTACTGTTCCTGCGATTTCTGCTTCATTTATTGCTATGATTGGCTGCCTCAACAGTTTAATAATCAAAGATGGCACCTACCCTTCCAGGTTAGTCTTTATATCCCTGTACATTCTATAGTACATGCTTCCAACAACATTGTCATATTCACCGATATTGCTCTTTATGCAGATAAAGTCGTTGCTGAGATACTTGCTGAGATAGTCAAAAAGTATCTTGCTGCCGCCGCCTGCAAATATGAGACTGTCGCAGGTACCCATGAACTTTATCTTTGCAAATTCCCTTATATCCTTGCTGAGCTCGTATGCAAAAACATCAAATACATTCTTCACAATGCTGGATGCATCAATATCTTCGCCCTTCTTACCCTTAAGCATACAGTTGTTGAATCTTATCGTATTGTCGATCTCGTAGCTGTATGGCTTCCTGTCAAGCTTGTCCCTGAAGTTGTTGTAAAGGATAAGGGATATCTTTTCGTAACAGTCGAACATACCTTTTTCAAAGGTGTTGACCCCTGCTACCTTGAAACCGTCGAAGGCAGCTACATTTATCTGGCCTGAGCCTATATCCCAGACTACTGTCTTCATATCTTCCTTGAACTCTTCCTTAACGCTGCCGTCCTCATTCACTGCATACTGGAAGAATGCAGCTATCCCTTCGGGGCACAATACAACCTTTTCGATGTCGAAAACTACTTCGTATATAACCTGTGATGTGTTATATATATTATAAAACATTACCTTCATGTTTCCCATGAGACTATCAGTATACTTGCTCGCGGATTCTTCCTTGTTCCTTGCGTACTCTATCAGGGGCTGATTGACGGTAAGATCTATCTTCTGGTAGTTCTTGTTGTACTTTGCCAGATTGTAGGCAATACCGGCGAGCATACAGAACATTATTACCTCATCAGCGGCCTTTTCCTGATATCTGTTCCTGTCCCTGATAAGGAGTCCCTTTTCTTCTGCTGCCTTACCGACAAGCATTTTGCCCTTAGATTCTCCGTCCTTGATGATCTCAACAAACATGTTGTTAATGTCCAGCTTTGCTGCGTCATTATTCCAGTCTGAGAGGTCGAAGTCAAAATTCAAACCATAGTTCAAATCCTTTTCCGGCTCTGATATGATCGTTGGAAAATCGAAAGGTTTCCTGGATTCCTCCATTATCTTCGTAAGTCTGTTTCCACCATCTGCATAAATTTTAACCCGAGACTCCATAAAAAAACCTCCTTGAAATATTTATAAAGTAAATGAATACAACTACTCTACAATATACGATACCCCATATCTTCCCAGCAGCATATAGGACTTTAGTCCTAATTTGTTTCAATTTGTTGAAAAATCAGCCATTTTGTGTTAATTTTTAGGTGTATGTAGCTTTTTCAAAGGAGGGAATAATTTGGAGAACGTAAGTAACAAAAGTGCCTCCAAGGCGCATCGTTGCATCATATCTACGGGGGCGTCCTCTGCACGGCACCTTAAGCAGTACGCAGCAAGCCATGTCGAAGAAAGCACATTAGTATATAATTGTGGTGAAAAGGATGAAATATGTAATATTATTCCTGCAGATCACTACGATATTATTATAAGTTATTCTGATGAATCAGTAAATGAAATTATATATGATTTATTCAATTTCCTTATACCTCAGGATGTTCCCATTAGAGTCGTATTTATAATGGACAGCAATCCAAAAGAGAAAAATATGCCGAAGCATGTCACCTTTCTGGAGA
This sequence comes from uncultured Clostridiaceae bacterium, assembly GCA_964574195.1. Classification (GTDB taxonomy): domain Bacteria; phylum Bacillota; class Clostridia; order Lutisporales; family Lutisporaceae; genus BRH-c25. The sequence goes on from CAZNMO010000250.1 coordinate 3,072, forward strand.
AGCTGGAGAAGCATAAATTCATTACATTGGAATTTATTGATGATACTCCGGCGGAGCCTGTCAAACAGGAAGACAATATCATATACTTCGTAGGGCCAGGTAACACCGGCAAAACCTCAATCATCGCATCATTGAGCGAAAGCTTCAGGCAGAACAGCCAGAAGCTTGCACTTATTGATATTACCCACAGCAACAAGCTCATTAATTATTTTCCAAAGCATTCGTTCTTGAATACTGCCAACCTTAAGGATTTTACAGTATCCAGGGATTTTTTCAGATCGGTAAACATTTATACTGACGGACTGGTGGATCTATATGTCTATGACTATGATTATGACAAGAAAGGGCCTGAGGTCATTTATTTCTGTGAGATCCTGAGAAAACTCAGTGAGCTGTATGATTATATAATAGTCAATGCCGACGAAAGATCTCTCATGGATACGCCTTATATCTTCAAGACCGCAAGCAAGATCTTCATAGTTCATGATTTCATACCCACGAAGATCAGATCCACAAAAAGACTCCTCCTAAAGATGATCTCAGCTGGTATAGATACACAGGAGGCAGTATCCCTCATATATAACAAGACACTGAGCGATACCGTGAATATTGGAAAGCTGGAAGAGAAAATGCTTTTCATAAAGCTGCCCAGCAAGAAGATCATCCCTGCAGTTGATATAAACTGCAAGACCTTTGAAATACCTTACGAGCAGAAAACAATGGCCGCAATTATCCGGAACCTGATGGACAACAGGACAGGCATAGAAAACACTTCAAAGCGTTACAGAACCAACATTACCAATATATATAAGCATATAAACAATATACTGTACACCGATAAGGATGAAATGGAGATATCCCAGTATTTCCGTGAAAAGCTTCAGAAGCTTACCGATAGAAAGCAACTGTCGGACTGGTTGAAGTCGTTGAGATCCAGCGGTGCAGCAGCAAGAAGCATGGAGCTGCTCAACAACGGCAAGGCCTGGGTAAAAAACGTAAAGCTGCCGGAAATCAGGACAGGAGTATTGAAGCAAGGACTCTCTAAAGTCAGCAGGACAGTATCCGACACAATTTCCAAAAACAAATATTACGTTGCATATATCAAGAAGCAGCATTCATAACGAAATGCTGCTTCTTCTCTTTATCTTCTCTAAAAACCGAACAATACTTTTATGCTCTTGTATTTACCTTTATCCGAGGCAATTTCCATAGCCCTCTTATAGTCCTTTATATCGAGTATATGGGTCACAAGGGGGCTGATATCTAACTTGCCCTCATTTATCAGCCTGAGGGTATGTATATAAGTGGAGGCCTTGCTTCCGCCTATGTCCTCCAAGCCGCACCAATATGCCCCATGGAGCCTTATCTCCTTCAGCCATATGGGCGTCCAGTCCACTCCCTTTGGAGCAGAAGCCAGGCCGATAAGCACCATAGTACCTCCCTGCCTGGTGAACCTCAATGACTCGTCAATGCTCACATCGGAGCCCACGCACTCAAACACCCTGTCAAAACCGCCTGTCATTACCCTTTTACCGATTATCGGCTTATAAAGGGTGCCGCCTGTAATACCTGCAAAGGTAGAGTAATAATCCCCATCCCTGGTATAGACGACATTATCTGCTCCATATTTTCCTGCCAGCTCACCCTGAAAGGCATGTCGGGCCAGGATCGTGATATTGCACTTTGAGCCCAACGCCCTTAGGCACGCAACTACCATCAGGCCTATTATCCCGCTCCCTACCACCAGGACCTTCTCGTTGTCATCGGGATAATTCCTGGCAACAGGGTGAAGCGCCGAGGCTATGGCGTCCACAAGCACGGCATCCTCCCCTCTTGTGTCTTCCTCCAGCTTGATAAGCTGTGATCTATGTGCCACATAATACTCTCCCCAGCTTCCTCCGGTATCTCTGCAGGAGCCGATGGACATTCCAGGTGCCAGGCTTCCTTTTGTAAAGCTGCTGCAAACCGATGGGTTTCCGCTCTTGCAGCTATCGCACTCCTCTTCAATTCCTCTCACTCTGCAGGAAAGTAATGGGTCTGCGATCACCCGGTCTCCCGCTATAAAGCCCTTTACCCCGCTTCCCGCCTCTTCAACAATACCCATGTTCTCATGCCCTATGACAAAGGGAAATGAGACAAATGGCGAGGCAGAAGGACTGTCATGAAGGTAGACCAGGTTCAGATCACTGCCGCAGATCCCCCCGAAAACAGTTTTTATCCTCACCCAATCCGGACCCGGGAGCTCCGGTTCTCTTATATCCTCCTTGTACCGCGTGCATGCAAACCCGCCGTAACTTAGTTTTTTATCCAGCTTCCCAAGCAACAGCGTACCCGCATACCTTTTCACATCCCCGTCAAATACTATGCCCCTCATATTCTTCTCTCCTTCGTAAAGCAATGCTATATGGCCTTTTTTTCCTTTCCTATAATCTGGTACTCCCTTCCTACAACCTCCAGCGCATCCAGAGCTTTGTCCAGGTGCTCCCTGGTATGCGAGGACATAAGGCTCATTCTGATTCTTGAAAGCCTCTTGGGTACTGCCGGATACATGACCGGGTTTACATAGATATCCAGCTCGTGGAGCCGTCTGCACATTTCCCTGACTTTTAAGTCATTGCCTATTATTATTGGGAATATGGCAGTTTCCGAGTTGCCTATGTCAAAGCCCATTGCCGACAGGTTGGTTTTGAAATAGTTGATATTATCCCACAGCTTTTTCCTTAGCTCCGGCTCATCCTCAATGACATCAAGGGCCGCAAGCAGAGAACCTGCTACCTGTGGAGTCATTGCAGTAGAGAATATGTAAGGCCTGGAATAAAAACGCAGC
>CAZNMO010000251.1:0-5893 GCA_964574195.1 uncultured Clostridiaceae bacterium
AGCCGCTCCCGCTTCACGGCCTCGACCGTCGCATCGAGAGCCGCCAGACCAGCCCGCTGAACAGCGACGGGAATGGCCGCCCGGATGGCTTCACGAGCGGCCTGGCCCTTGTCGGTACAGCCGAACAGCTCCACGCACTTGTACTGCTCGAAGATGCCGCGCTTCTCCTCTTCGTCATTGGTGACGGAAAGGTAGATTTCCTTGCCGTCGACTTCGCCGATGGCAACTCCAGCCGTGCAGAGGCAACCGCGTACTCTGTCGAGAAGACGGTCCAGGGTCTGCTGCAGGCGCTCTTGGTTGATAGTCAGGACCATGGTCAGTCCTCCCGGGTCGTGATCAGAACGCCACGCCGCTCCAGCTTCTTGCTCTTGGCCGGTACGGAAAGTTTGGCGATCCAGCCGGGAATGGAAGATTCCCGGGGGGGATTGGCATCGGGCTTGTAGGCCTGGATTGCCTCGCGGAAGTCGTCGCGGGTAGCCACTTCCAGTCCGGCCTGATGCAGGGCCTCTGCAACGATGCGCTGGACGGTAGTTTTGCCGACCCCCTTGCCGCCGGAGATGGAGATGCGGATCACCGGGGCCTGGTTGCAGGGGTAAGGGACGGTGCGGTTGCCCATTTGGATAAAGACTTTGCTCATGGTCTTCTCCTCAAACCCGTGCAATGGCGTCGGCCTGGGCCTTGGTGAGGCCGACGACGTGGCGCAGGTAGATCAGCTTGCGGGTGGGGGGCGGGATGTTGCGGCCGGATTCGTAGCGGCTGCCGGCGGATTGGGTGAGGCCGAACTCGCGCCAGAACTCGGATTGGTTCTGGCCCAGGGCCTTGCGCTTGGCCAGGATGAAGTCGGCGTTGATCTTGACGTTGGCTTTCATGGTTCGCTCCTTGAAAGAAAGGGTGCTGCAGGGTTAAGCCACCCTGGGCAGGGTGGCGGGATCTACTTCGAGAGGGGTTTCGGTCTGGCCGGCGGCCTCGGCCCGGGCCAGGGCGGCATCCAGGCGCAGCAGGGCGGCGCGGACCTTATGGCTGGTCTGGCGGCGGAAGAAGGCGTCCATGGCGGTGATGTGCCGGCGCAGGGCCTGCAGCTCGTCGCCGGTGGCGCCCCACTTGTTGCTGCGCTGGCGCCGTTCGCGGATGGCCAGCAGGGTGCGGTTCATGCCCATGCCGTGGTTCACGATGTCCTGCCGGCCCGCATCGGCGGCCAGCAGCTGCACCACGTCGGAGAAGGCCGCCAGGTCTTGCCAGTTGGCGGCGGAGAAGCAGCTGTGGCCCAGGTTGGCCACCGCCATATGGGCCGGCAGCAGCAGCTCGGTGACCTGGTTGGGCATGAGGATGGTGCCCACGGGGCGGACGCAACGTTTCCTGGCCATCAGTGCTTCCCCGCGATCTTGCAGACCAGGCGGCGCAGGGCGGCCGCGTCGGAACGCTTGCCCAGGAAGACGTTGCGCGGGACGTTGCGGCGGAAGAGCAGGAAGCGGTCGCCCTTGTCCACCACGAACATGCCGTGCTCCTGGGCGATCTTCCGGGCGGCCTCGAAATGCTCCTGGGGGGTGCGGGGGGCGGTCATGTCCGGGCCTCGGCGTCGAGAATGACGGCCCGGCGCTCGTGGTGCCGGGTGATGCCCTCGCAGGGGATGCCCGCCCGTTCGTTCATCTCGCCCCAGCGCAGCTTCTGCTCCATGGTCATGATGGAGAGGCCGTGGAGGATGATCTGGTGGGCCAGCTTCAGCTCGGCCAGCACCGGGTCGGGGACGCGGTAGTAGGTGGTGGGGATGAAGAGGGAGATGGCCCGGGCCGCCAGGCTATTGCTGCGCACTGCCCCCTGGCGGCTAGGGAAGGGGATGACCTGGGCGACCATCACGCGGCCTCCCCGGCTTTGGCTTCGTCCCGGGCCTTGATGAAGGCGGCGTGGGCTTCTATGTCGTCGGCTGCTGCAGAGAACATGGAGGCTAGACGGCGCAGTTCATCCGCCGACGGCCAGATCGTCATTTCGCAGGAGACCGCTTCGAACAACCCTTCAATCTCTATCCGGAGCGCCTGGAACATGCCGCCGTCCCCGTCCTCCCAGTGAACGGCCCTGAATTTCAGGTTTTTGACCGTTTCCTGATGGGCGTAGTGCTTCCCCTTGATGTATTCGGCTTCCATCACCCTGCCCTCCCCTCAAATTCCCGGCGCAGGGCCCGGATTCTGATTCGGCGGCGGCCCTTGCCGGCGGCCTGGCGCAGGGCTTCTTCCACTTCCTCCCGGGAGGTGGTCATGTAGATGCCGCCGGAGCGGATGTCGGCATGGCCCAGGGCCGCTTTCAGCACGCCTCGGGGGTCCTTGGCCGTGCTGCGGCGCTTGAGATTCATGGCCAGGGTGTGGCGCAGCCAGTGGGGGCTGAACTTGGGCGGCAGGCCGGCTTGCTGGCCCCACTGCTTCATGCGGTCTTGATAGCTGCGAACGGAAAGGCGCTGACCCTCCCGGCTGATCACCAGCGGGTCTTCCGCCCGGCCGTCTTCGCCGCCCGTCATCAGGGCGCGAACCTTCAGCAGGTCCTCCAGGGCTTCCCGCAGGGGGTTGGTCAGGTAGACGCTGTGATCCTTGGCCCGGCCGGCGCTGTAGCCCTTGCGGTGTTCCCGCGGCACGAACAGGTAGCCGCTGCGCAGGGCCGCCAGGGTGTCGCCCACGGTGACCAGGCTGAATTCATGGATTCGGGCGCCGCTGTTGATCAGGGCCCGGCATACGGCATCGTCCCGCCGGGCAAGCAGGCAGACGGCGCCCTCCTTGCGCAGCAGGGTGAGCAGGCGGGCCTGCTCCTCCTCGGTCAGATAACGGTTCATCGTTCGCTCCTGTGACCCTGGGGGCTCAGAACCAGGCGGCGGGGTCGGTCACCGCCTGGAACAGAAGAAAAAGCACCACCGCCAGCAGGGCGACCAGCCAATCCCGCAGGGAGGGAACGGGCAGCGGGTCGTCCTCAGTGGTGAAGGAGAAATCGGGCAGCAGCTCCCGGCGGCGCGGCTCAGTCATGGGCCATGCCCTCCAGGCGGGAAAGCAGTTCCAGGAAGGCGGTGATCACCTCGTAGCCCTCCCGGTGCAGCAGGTCGAAGTCGTCGTCGCAGATGCGGCCGTCCTCCAGCGCCTTGGCCAGGGCCGCGTCGAAGTCGCCCTGTTCCTTGCCGCGCCGCAGGATCAAATCCAGCAGGGCCTCGTCGGAGGTATGGGCCAGGCCGTGCAGGGGAACGAAGACGCCGCCGCAGGCGCGGCAGAAGGCATGGACGATGCGCCAGGGGTCGGGCACGCCCTGGGCATGGGCCAGGGTGCTCCACACCACCCCCTCAGCCAGGGTCGGCTTGTTGTTGTTCTCGGGGCTGTCCGTGACCTTGTTGTAGAGGGTGCCCACCGGGGTGCCGGTGAGGGCCGACAGGTTGCCGGCACCAAAGGCCAGCAGCAGGTCGTGGGCCGCCTTCATCACGGAAGGGGGGAGTGCCTGGCCGCGGCGGGAGCCGCGGGGATTGTGTGAATTCGCCATGCTTTTTCACCTATGGGTGATTAGCGCGGCTTGGGACACTTCAAACGCCAGTCTGCGGTGCCCTAGCCGCGCCGCCCTCCCCCGCGCCAACGGGTGGAGGGCGGAGTTTTATGCAGCCTTGCGGCGGGACCGCTTGTCGCTTTCCAGGCTCTCTTTCAGCCGAATGACGATCTCGGAATTTCCACTTCGGCCGTTCTTGGCCGCCTCTTCCCGAACTCGCTGGAGCAGACCTTCAGGGAGTCGAACCGTCAGTGCCGTATCGCTTCGCTTTGCAATCATTTTGGTTACACCGTGTAGTTACACCGTGTAACCATACACCGTGAAGCTATATAGGTCAACAGGGGATGGTTACACTTTGCAACTATCTTTAAAGAGGCGTAATTCCATGGGAATGCGAAACATCGCGCCTTTCGGACTGCGCATGCCTGCGGAGCTGCGGGATAAGCTGGAAGTTGCTGCAAAGGCCTCTCGCAGAAGCCTCAATTCGGAGATTCTTGAACGGCTGGCCTGTAGCCTTGTTTCCCAGACTGTGCCAGTAGAGCCTGGTGACGCCACGGTGATTCAAGCCGTGTCCCAACCGCAGGCCTCGTATTTCCTTCCAGAAAACGATTACGAGCTTCAGCTGGTGGCAGCCTTCCGTCGGCTTACCCCGGATAAACAGCTGGCGCTGCTGACCCTGATTCGGTAGAGATGCGCGAACTTGAACGACGAGTCCCGACCCACGATGACGTGGTGATTCTGCTGAAATACCTTGATGGATGCAGCGGGATTCAACGGCGACAGGATGCCCTTGCAGTTCGCCTGGTTATTTCCAGTGGGCTTACTTCTATGGACCTAATAGGCCTAACGGTGGGGCACGCCTTCGGTGCGACGTTGGGGGAGGTTGTATCTACTCCAACGGGCCGAAACATTCTCTACGGATATACGTCGGTACATCTTCTCGATTCATTCGTAGAACTGCGCAAGGACTACGGACTTCCCGTCGATTTTGGGCGACCGCTTATAACGACTTTGGATGACAAACCTGTATCTCTTCGATCGCTTCAATCAAGAATCCGCAATGCAAGTGATTCTGCAGGTATCGCAAACCCCTTAGATGTTAATTCGCTAACGAACTTGTATATGGTTGCAAAAATCGCAGAAGAGTACGCCTGGGCACCAGACTTTCTATAAGGTCAGCCGACGATGAAAACATTGATCGTTCTATTTGGTCTTTCCTTGATGATTGCTTCTGTTCCAGCTACTGCTGGATCAATGCTCATCAATGAGGACAAGCACTTTTGTGGTTCTTCCCCGTTGGTCAGCTGTGCAGAACGGCCACGATATGGATCCCACGAAGAAGGGAAGATGAAGGGAATCCCCTTCTACATTCGCCTGGATGGAACAGGCTTGGTATCGGCAATTGACGACCCGGAAATGGATATCTTCAAAGCGCATCCATTCCAGACGTGGAGCATTCACTGTGTTTCAGACGATATCTCTGGAACCGTTGCCTGTATGGCAGGGCTGCAAGACCTTTGGGTTTCACTAGATGGACGTGGGCACATCAGTGTGTCGGTTGGAAGCAAACATGTCCCAGGTTCGGTAACCCAAATCCGGGTCGGAAAGTACATCTACGAGACGAAGCGCGATGGGGTTTTCTCGTCGGCAGACAGTAAGAAGATCGTCGTCCAGCTGGGCCAGGGAGAGAAAGTTGTTACCCGATTCACGAAGTGGCCAAGCGCCACCTCAACCACCAGCGACTTCGTACCCCATCACTTCGATGAGGCAATGGTCCTGATGCGCTGGATGCTATCTGCCAAGCGCTAGTTTCTTCACCATCCAACTTCATACGGCTAAACTACTGTTCTTCTATACAGTTGTTTGGCCGCAATGCTCGTCCACATTTTTCCCACCCGCAGCGAAGGCATCCGTATCCCCCAGAAGGAGTCGGCTGCTTTGGTTCCCCTGATCGGCGACCTCCACCTGGATCAGGAGCGCACCGCAGAGCTTGGCCAGCTGCCCGTGCTCCAACTCCGGGAGCCCAACAACTGGACCTCCGCCGGCGTCATCGCCCGGCTCTACTCCCCCACCCTGGAATTCCTGCGCAGCGAATTGATGGTCTATCGCGGCATCGAAGTGCGCCGCCTCCCCGGCGACCAGTTCCAGCTCTTCACCCAGGCCTGGCGCATCTACATGGGCCGCCCCATCAGCACCAATCCGGACGACTGGCCCGTCCAGAAATAGCAGAGGCCGGGTTTCCCCAGCCTCTTTCCATGCCTCCGCCGCCTTCCGGTTGCGGCTACAGCCCGGCCGCCAGCACAAACAGTGCATCCAGCTCCGACTCGCTTTTAGCCAAGGCGGACCACAGCTGGCAGAGGAAGGGATTGCGGCGCTCCCAGGTGTCGGC
>CAZNMO010000252.1:0-5884 GCA_964574195.1 uncultured Clostridiaceae bacterium
TATAGATGATGTATCCTATACCGCACTGGATGAAGCTACCAAAAAGGCAGATGTTCAGGTGGTATACGCAAGATCCATGTATGGTGGCTCTGCCAATGCCAATACAAAGCTTGTTGGTGAATTCATCGGTATAATGGCTGGGCCTAATCCTGCTGAAGTAAGAAGCGGGCTCAATGCTGCAATAGACTTTATCGAAAATGGCGGCTGCTTCTACAGCGCCAATGAGGATAATTCGATCCCTTATTATGCTCACTGCATATCAAGGACCGGTTCTTACCTTTCAAAGGTAGCAGGAGTGGATGAGGGAGAAGCGATAGCATACCTTATCGCCCCGCCGCTTGAGGCCATGTATTCTCTCGATGCGGCAATGAAGGCCGCAGACGTAAAGCTGGCTGCCTTTTATGGACCGCCATCGGAAACCAACTTCGGCGGTGGGCTTTTGACCGGCAGTCAGTCAGCATGCAAGGCAGCTTGCGACGCATTTGCGGCAGCTGTCCAGTATGTGGCTGAGAATGCGGTCAAGTTCTAGGCTGGGAAGGAATGAAGGCAATGAACGGCCAGGCATTGGGCTTTGTTGAGACACTGGGCTATATAGGCGCAGTGGAAGCCGCCGATGTATGCCTCAAAGCTGCGAATGTAAGACTTATCGGGATACAGTTGGTAAAGGGCGGTTTGGTCATGGTAGCAGTAACAGGAGATGTGGGATCTGTCAAGGCAGCTGTGGATGCGTCAAGGACAGCAGTAGAGAAAGTAGGTCAGCTCATCTCAGTACATGTAATACCCAGACCCGCAGCAGATATTTCAAGGCTTCTGGAGGATAGGGAAGAGGCCGGTGAAGTCTATACCGGGCAGGAGACTGAGGGTAATGAGGCTTCAGATGGTATAGAGTCTGATGGTTTTCTGACCTTAGGCTTGATCGAGAAGCTGAACAGCATGAAGGTAGTCGAGCTGAGGAACCTTGCAAGGCAATCGCCAGGTATAAAGATGGAGCGGAACCGGATAAAATTTGCCAACCGCAAGGAGCTAATGGAAGCCTTGCTCGAGCTCCATGAAAGGAAGTCTTAGTTTATGGATGAAAAGGATCTGATACAAAGGTCGGTTGAAGAGGCCAGGATGCTTACAGCCAAGGCGAGAAAGGCACAAATGCTGTACAGTCAGTTTTCCCAGGAGGAGGTCGATGAGATAACAAGATGTATCGCAGAAATCGCTGAAAGGGAAGCTGAAAGGCTCGCCAGGATGGCTGCGGATGAAACGGGCTTCGGTGTATATGAGCATAAGATAGTAAAGAACAGGTTTGCCAGCAGGACAGTTTATGACAGTATCAAGGACATAAAGACCGTCGGGATCATTAATGAAGACAAAGAGAAAAGGATACTGGAAATAGCGACACCGGTGGGCGTGATCGCAGCTCTGGTACCTTGCACCAATCCTACCTCGACAGCCATATTCAAAACCTTGATAGCAGTAAAATCCGGGAATGCAATAGTATTCAGCCCGCATCCCTCGGCACTGGGCTGCATAATGGAGGCAGTATCCGTCATGAAGGAGATAGCTCATAAAGTGGGCGCTCCCGAGGATCTTATAAGCTGCATGTCTCTGCCTACCATGGAAGGAACAGCCGAGCTGATGAAGCTTTCCTCACTTATACTGGCAACGGGAGGCTCGGCTATGGTTAGGGCTGCATACAGCTCGGGAGTTCCGGCCCTGGGTGTGGGACCGGGCAATACTCCGGCATTTATAGAAAGAAGTGCGGATATACCGCTGGCAGTGAAGCGGATCATTGCAGGGAAGACCTTTGACAATGGTACCATATGCTCATCGGAGCAATCGGTAATTACCGAGAACTGCATAAAGGAACAGGTTAAAAGGGAGCTGATACTCCAAGGGGCATATTTTGCTGAGGGAGAGGCAATGGATAAGCTGGCTGCCCTTATACAGAAGCCTGGCGGAGGATTGAATCCCCGGATAGTAGGGCAATCTGCATCCAAGCTGGCTGATATGGCAGGGGTAAAGGTCCCTTACGGCACAAAAGTGCTCGTCTGTGAGCAGCTTGGGGTAGGAAGGGAATATCCCTTCTCCATGGAAAAGCTGTCGCCGATCCTTGCCTTCTATAGCGAGGAAAACTGGCAGAAGGCCTGTGAGAGATGCATAGAGCTGTTAAAGTACGGAGGGATGGGGCACACATTGTCGATACACTCAAACAACGAGAAGGTGATACGTGAATTTGCGCTGAGAAAGCCTGTATCGAGAGTACTAATCAATACTCCATCTTCGCTGGGCGCCATAGGTGCATCTACAAACCTTGTGCCTTCACTTACTCTTGGCTGTGGCACACTGGGTGGAAGTGCCACTTCGGACAACGTGAGCGTACTGCATCTGGTGAATATCAGAAGGGCGGTATATGGAACCAGGGAAGCTGAGCAGCTTGTACCTGCAAGAAGTGAAGGCTTTGGCAACTTGGATATTGACAGGATAACCAGCCTGGTGCTGGAACGGTTAAAAGACCTGAACAAAAATAGTTATTAAGGGAGGGTATGTAAATGACTAATACAAACGCGCTTGGAATGATCGAGACAAAAGGCCTTGTCGGAGCAATCGAGGCTGCTGACGCAATGGTGAAGGCTGCAAATGTTACCCTTATCGGAAAGGTCCATGTAGGAGGAGGTCTTGTTACTGTAATGGTAAGAGGAGATGTTGGTGCTGTAAAGGCTGCAACTGATGCAGGAGCTGCAGCAGCAGAAAGAGTTGGAGAGCTTGTATCGGTTCATGTGATCCCGAGGCCTCACAGTGAAGTAGAGCTTATAATGCCGAAGCTGGAAGGATAATGGCTACACCGGGTCAACTCTTTGACCCGGTGCCGCCCGCATACTCCGGAAAGGATGTGAGAGCGTGGGTTTGATAACTGAAACATCATTGCGTGCAGAAATAAGAAACAAAAACATCGACAAGTATATAGCCAAACCGGGAACCAAGATAACCCCATCGGCCAGACAGTACCTGAAGGATAGGAATATCGAACTGGTATTTGAAGAGGAAACGGAAGTTAAGAATACCGGACAGTGCCGGTATGATCATTGTGAGGAAAAGCCACAGGCCAGATTCATATTTGCAGGCACCGGATGTTTTCTGGACCAAAAGCCTGAATATATGACCCAGCTATATGGGAAGAGGCTGGTCTATAAGGATGATCCAAGGATAGTCTTCAGGGGAGCAATCGACAGCCTTCAATCAAAGATCCTTCTGCTACAGGCTGAGGCCGCTGACAGTAAGCAGGATAAGCTGGTGCAAGGCTTGGAAGAAATCCTGGGGTATGTAAGGAATATCATGAGATGTGAAGTGCTGGATGAGGATTTTCCCACCATCCAACTGCTTGATCTCAATGAAGAGGAGCTGAGGGAAAGATCCCACAACCCTCAAAAATACTTTAGCATGAAGCATATACTTCCCCATCACAGTATGGGTAAGCTTGCACTGGGACTGAACGATCTGAGGAGCAGTGTAAGAGAAGTGGAGATATATGCTGTCAGGGCATTCAGGAAGGATGACGGCCTGGTAAGGGAGGATCTGATCAAGGCATTGAATCGTTTGAGCAGTTGTGTATATATCATGATGCTGCAGTATCTTAGCGGAGCATACAGGCAGGTGGGAAAGTGAACAGTGATATTGTTGATATAATAATCGAAAAAGTAAGGCAGAAGCTGGTCGCAGAGTGCTTTATACCTGTAGAGGCTTCAGCCAGGCATATTCATCTTTCTCAGGAACACATAGCCATGCTTTTTGGCAGTGATTACCGGCTGACACAAAAAAAAGAATTGTCCCAGCCTGGACAATACCAGTGCTGTGAAAGAGTAAGGCTGATAGGACCCAAAGGTGTGATAAACGGAGTCTCAGTGCTGGGGCCCCCAAGGGAAAGAAGCCAGGTAGAGCTGACCTTGACTGACTCAGTACTCCTGGGTATCAGGCCTCCTGTACGGGACTCCGGAGATCTTGAAGGGAGCGGGACCCTGTTTATAGCTTCGGAAAAGGCAGTTATCAGAGCAGCGGAAAGCGTGATAATAGCGAAAAGGCATATACATATGAGGCCAATCGATGCTGAACGCTTTGGAGTTAGTGACAAGCAGGGGGTAAATGTCCGGATGTTCGGACAGAGACCACTGGTATTTGAGGATGTTCTGGTCAGGGTCAGCGAAAGCTATTCGCTGGCCATGCACATAGATTTTGATGAAGCCAATGCTGCCGGGTTTACTGAAGGGACGGTATGTAAAATATGCTGAAATATGATTTTTCATATGCCAACAACTACATTAAAAGAGTTGAGTCTACAATGCTTCATTATGGAAAAGGCAGTGGCACAGGAGAATATGCCGTTGGAGTCGATCTGGGCACTGCCTATATCGTATTGGTGGTGTTGGATAAGGAGATGGATCCTGTAGCTTGTGAGATGGAGTTCGCCCAGGTGATCAGGGATGGCCTTGTGGTGGACTTTGCAGGAGCCAGAGCTATTGTAAGACGATTAAAGGAAAAGATAGAACAGCAGCTTGGCGTTGAGCTTACAAAGGCGGCAATTGCCGTCCCGCCTGGGACTGGAGAAAGGGATCAAGGTACCCACAGATATGTTGTGGAGGGTGCCGGACTGGAGGTTACGGCAATTCTGGATGAGCCAACAGCAGCGAACTCCGTGCTGAATATAGAAAATGGTGCGGTGGTGGATATTGGGGGCGGTACAACAGGCCTTTCGGTCATAGAAAACGGCAGGGTAGTATATACAGCAGATGAGCCTACGGGGGGAACGCATCTTACACTGGTAATAGCAGGTAATTACAGGATAAGGTTTGAAGAGGCGGAAGAGCTTAAAAAGGACAAAAACAGACATCGGGAGGTAATGCCCCTGGTTGTGCCTGTGATCCAGAAGATGGCTTCCATCATCAAAAGGCATACGGAAAGCTACAGGATCGATGAGATATATCTTGTTGGAGGGACCTGCTGCCTGGAGGGCATTGAGTCGATCATAGAAAAAGAAACCGGCATACATACCCAGAAGCCATATAATCCAATGCTTGTTACCCCTATAGGAATAGCTATGAATTGCAGATAAAGGGAAGTGATATTATGGACATCGAGCAGTTGGTCACATTGGTCACCAGACAAGTCAAAGAGCGCCTGGAGGGCTTTGAAAGAAGGAGGAAGGTGCTGCTCCTTGGAACCTGTGACGACTACGGAGAGGAGCTGCATGAAATGTTTGAAAGCCGCGGCTTCAGCCTTTGTGACATTGAGAACTACAAAAGTGAACAGAGCCTGGAGGCTTACGAATTTGTGATTATTCCCAAGGCAAAATTCGGGGAGATGCTGCAGAAGGCAGAAGTCTGCACAGAAAGTACTGATAAAGATGAGAACTGCTTCAGCCCTGCTGTGGGAAGCAAACAGGATGATCCGGGGAAGGTCTGCTGGTTAGACAGAAGGATCATAAGCGAGCAGGACATTCAGAAGCTTGTGAGAGAAGGCTGTAGAGAAATAATAGCAGGCAGGAGGACGGTAATCACACCGCTGGCCCTTGATACGGCAAAGGTATGGGGTGTGAGGATAGTCAAGGAATAAAGTACTGTAGGAAGGAAGATGGCCATGATAATAGGAGAAGTTGTTGGCAATGTGTGGGCAACCAGGAAGGATGAAGGACTTAACGGCATGAAGCTTTTAATAGTAAAGCCTGTAGATCATTACAGGAAGGGTGATTATTCCACCTTTGTCGCCGCGGATTTCATTGGTGCGGGCATTGGTGAGACAGTGCTTGTTGCCACAGGCAGTTCTGCCAGAAAAGTGTTTGACAAGGACGGTTCTCCTATAGATGCAACGGTGGTAGGCATAATTGATACTGTAGAGGTGGAAG
>CAZNMO010000253.1:0-5871 GCA_964574195.1 uncultured Clostridiaceae bacterium
CCAAAGACCCTCAGAAAACTTGGAACGGATGAGAAGAAAACTACAACAATACTGGCTAAGAATCACTATGGCTGGTTTGACAAAATATCCACCGGCCTTTACGGTATTAACGAAAAGGGTTGCAAGGAAGTACTGGAATATAGCGAGCTGTATAAGTATTATATGGAGTTGGCATGTAATGAAAAACCGGAATAGAAGCATATGGAACATGATTCCAGGCTTTCTCCGGTTTTTTTTCATTAACTGGTATTTACTAGCGAGCTAAAATATAGTATAGTATTAGTACCAGGTAATAATAGCAGGGCATAAAGGAGGTATTGCTATGCAGTTGAACCAATTGTTTAAAATACAGGAAATAATGGAAAGCAATATAAAAAAGAATTCATTGATCGATGAGGATGTGCTGGGCAAGGAAAACCTTTTCGACCTCAGATTCCTTGCCTTGCAGGTAAAGGTCGGGGAGTTGGCCAATCTGACAAAATGCTATAAATATACAACTGTGAAAGAGAATATCCCGAAGGAAAAGCTCATGTTCAGGTTTGTAGATGCAATGAAGTTTGTGCTTTCCATAGGGAATATGTATGAGTTCAATATAATCAACATCGATGCAGTGAACGCATCATCCCAGGAGAAGAGTCTTATCAAGGTCTTCAGCCTGATCTATGATGATATAGCCGAGCTGAAGGGCACCGTAAGTAGGAATAATTATGTAGATTCTGTTAACACCTACATCAGATTGTTCTCAAGGTTTGTGAACCTGGGAAGGCTTCTGGGTTTTACTTTTGAAGAGGTATATGAATACTATCTGGAGCTGGGGAATTCGACTATGCTGACAGAAAACCACCTGTAAAAAGGTGGTTTTTTTTCTTGACAGACTAACTTAGTTAGTTTATTATATATTTGTAAACTAACTAAGTTAGTCTGATGGAGAGTGATCAAATGGAACGGTCTACAAAGGAAGTAATACTTGATGTTGCGATTGAGCTGTTTGCAGATAAAGGCTACAACAGGGTCTCCATAAGGGAGATCGCACAGACGGTGGGAATCAAGGGCAGCTCGATATACAACCATTTTGCAAGCAAGGAGGCTATCCTGGATGAGGTGCTTAGCCTGTACAAGGAGGAATCCGACAGGTTTTTCGGCAGCTATTACCAGGATATGAACCTGGATATGCTGGTGGAAACAGCTTCGGTCGAAGAGCTGCTGGAAAGGTCTCTCATGATGTCTATGGGCTTTATGGGAATACCAAAGGTTGACAGGATATTCAGAGTGATAACAGCAGAGCTATCCTACAACAGCAGGTGCAGGGAGTTTTTCCTGGAGGAGTTCATTACAGCCCCCAGATTTGCTCTGGGAGCGATATTCCGCAAGCTGATGCAGAGGGGGTTGGTGAAGGATGAGGACCCTGAATTTCTGGCAAATGAATTCTATTCTTATGTTATATATAAGTTCTTTGAGGATTATATGCTCCGGGGTGAGAATAATATAGACTTTGAAAAAATGAAAAGCGAATTCACAAGGCATATAAGGTTTTATACCGGCATGGTCTGCGGCGTAAAAGCTGTTTCACCGGATTAAAATAATAAAGGAGATAGTTTTATGAAAATACTGGCTATAATGGGAAGTCCCAGAAAGGGAGACAGCTTTAAGGCCACCAGACTTGTGGAGGAAAAGCTGAAAGCGCTGGGTGAAGTGGAATTCGAGTATCTTTTCCTGAAGGAGCTGAAGCTCGGTAATTGTATAGGCTGCCACCTATGCTGCGAAAAGGGAGAGGAAAAATGCCCACTGAAGGATGACAGGGATATAGTCATAGAAAAGATGGAAAAGGCGGATGGGATCATACTGGTGTCACCGGTCTATTCGCTGCATGTGACAGCACTGATGAAGAACTTCATCGATCATCTTTCCTTCATGTGGCATAGACCCAGACTCATCGGCAAGAAGGTCATGGCGCTGTCCACCGGAGGCGGCATGTTCAAGGATACCCTGGGCTATCTGAAAACCAATGCAGAATACTGGGGCTGCCATTTTATCAACAAGCTGGGGGTTCCGCATCTGGATTCATTGAAGCCCAAATACAGGGAAAAGATATTGAGGGACATAGACAATGCGGCTTTGGTATTCTACAATGCTGTAAAGGAAAATGCCAACCCGGTGCCGTCACTGGGAGCCCTGTTCAGGTTCAACATGTGGAAGAGCAATGCGATAGCCTGCAGGGAGGTGCTCCCGACGGATTACCCCTATTGGAAGGCCAAGGGCTGGATCGACAGCGAGTACTTCTACGAAACCAGAATAGGCCTGCACAAAAAGCTGGCTCTGAAGCTTATAGGCTTTGCAGGCGGGCTATTTATGAGCCGGATGTATGAGGGATATTGATTGGATGATGCGACATAGCCGTTTCGAGTTGCGTGTTACGCGTTGCGCGTGGAACGTCTTGGGATGGGCTTCGAAGATTAAGATCCTTCGTTTCACTCAGGATGACGCTTATCTGTCATCCTGAACGCAGTGAAGGATCTTTGCTTCGAAGGCGGGCTATAACCGTTCCACGCGCAACTCGAAACGCGTAACCCGCAACCCTTACGCCGTATTCTTCTTATGTTGAGTAGCTGCCCATTTCACAGACTCAATATTTAAACAATTTGGAAAATTATACTTGAAAAACATCCGGGAGGGTGTTATTATAAATATGAAATTGGTATATACAACATATCAACATATTAATATAGCATGTAATTATAAACGGGCAGGAGGAAATCATGAAGAAAGTTAATAAGAGTTCACCTATACCGCTTTATTATCAGTTGAAGGATATCATATCGGAGCTTATCGAGGACGAGGAGCTTAAGCCCAATGACCCCATTCCTCCCGAGAGAGAGCTGTGCGAATACCATGGAGTAAGCCGTATGACAGTGAACAAGGCCATTACCAATCTGGTAAATGAAGGACTGCTTTACAGGGAACAGGGGAAGGGAACCTTTGTTGCGAAGCCCAAGGAAGGCTACCAGCTGTCAAGGCTGCTGAGCTTCACTGAGGACATGAAGGCCAAAGGGCTCCAGGTGGATACCAGGATAATATCCTTCCATCGGAAGGCAGCCACCCGGAAAATACAGAAGTCCCTTAATCTGTCCGAAAAGGAAGAAGTATTTGAAATCAAGAGGCTGAGGCTGGTTGCCGATGAGCCATACGCCATTGAGACAGCATACCTGCCTGTAAGTCTTTGTGATGGGCTTACACTGGAAAAGCTGGACAACAAATCCTTGTATGACATCCTGCTTAGTGAGTATGGACTCAAAATGGATTACGCTCACCAGACTATTGAAGCAGTTATTCTTGATGAATATGAAAGTGATATACTACAGGTTCCCGAGAAGTCCATCGCTCTCATGCTATCCAGAAAGACCTTCCTGGAGGGTGACAAACCTATGGAGCTTACCAAGGCTGTCTATAGAGGAGACAAATACAAGTTTGAAGTAGTACTAAGGCGCTAACAGTTGCCAATAATTGCAATTGTTAAGATAAAAAGGGGGTTAGCTTTTATGAAAATTAGTTTTGGTCAACTACAGAAACTAGGGAAGGCTATGATGCTGCCTGTGGCAGTGCTGCCAGCAGCGGGTCTTCTGCTAAGGCTGGGGCAGCCGGATGTTTTCAACATTCCATTTATGGCTAAAGCCGGAGGAGCGATCTTTGACAATCTGGCATTACTTTTCGCAATAGGTATTGCAGTAGGGCTTTCTCATGATAATGGCGGAGCAGCCGGTTTATCAGGTGCAATCGGATACTTTGTACTTGTGAACGGACTGAGCACAATCAACCCTGATCTGAATATGAGCGTTTTGGCAGGTATTATTACCGGTGTCATCGCAGGAGGACTTTATAATAAATACTATAATATCAAGTTACCTGAGTTTCTTGGATTCTTTGGAGGAAGAAGGTTCGTACCAATAGTAACTGCGGCTGTTATGATGGTGATGGCTGGAGTCTTCGGAGTTATCTGGGCACCGATTCAAAATGGCATTAATTCCATAGGTCAATGGATAATAGGTGCAGGTGCTGTGGGAGTATTTGTTTTCGGTTTCCTCAACAGACTGCTTATACCTTTTGGACTTCACCACGTATTGAACAGCTTCATATGGTTCGTATTTGGCAACTATACTGATGTTGCGGGCAAGGTATGGACCGGAGATCTGAACAGATTCTTCCACGGAGACCCAACCGCGGGCAATTTCATGGCAGGCTTCTATATCATATTCATGTTTGCACTTCCTGCTGTCGCATTGGCGATATATAAGACAGCAAAACCGGAAAACAGAAAATCAGTTGGTGGCGCACTGGTGTCGGTGGCATTTACAGCCTTCCTTACCGGTATCACTGAGCCGATAGAATTCATGTTCATGTTCCTGGCACCGGTTCTATATGTGATTCACGCTGTACTTACCGGTTTGGCCTTGGCTGTATCATATACCTTGGGATCACTGCACGGCTTTACTTTCTCGGCAGGTGCCATAGACTATCTCCTCAACTGGGGATTGGCTACTAAACCTATCCTGCTGATACCGGCAGGTCTGGTCTTTGCTGCGATATACTACTTCCTGTTTGTCTGGCTGATAGAAAAGCTTGATATTCCTACTCCCGGAAGAATGGACGAGGAGCTGGACGAGGATGTTGCCGGCGACTTGAATATCAGTGATTTCTCTGTTAAACTGGTGGAAAGACTCGGCGGAAAATCAAATATCGACACTCTTGATGCCTGCATTACCAGGCTGAGGATGACTGTAAAGGATGCCAATGCCATTGATGAAAATGCGTTAAAGTCAATGGGGGTAAAGGGAATAATGAAAAAATCCAATAACATCCAGGTAGTCGTTGGAACCAGGGCAGAACTGATCGCAGATGAGATGAAGAAAGCTATAAGAATGTAATTGATAAGAAAATGGGGCGGCGTATGCCGCCTTATTTTTAGACAAAAGGAGGTACTGCAGTGCGTATAAACCCTAATTCGGAGAATTTGGATAAGTTATCGGCCTTGGAAATGGTAAAGGTTTTCAATAATGAAGACAAAAAGGTCGCGGAAGTAGTTGAAGGCTGTCTTGAATCAGTAGCAGCTGCAGTAGAATTGATGTCATCGACTATACAAAAGGGAGGCAGGGCATTCTATATTGGAAGCGGCACAAGCGGCAAGCTGGCAGTGGTAGATGCATCAGAATGCCCACCTACCTTTGGTGTTGATGATGATATTATCATAGGTGTGATATCGGGTGGGAATGAAGCGATCTCCGGCTGGAAGGAAGAGACTGAGGATGATCTGGAGCTGGCAGTACGGGACCTTAAGCTCAGAGGCCTTTGCGAAGCTGATGTACTGGTAGGTATAAGCGCCAGCGGTAATACACCCTATGTGCTGTCCGGGGTGGGATACGCCTCCGGGCTGGGATGCAAAACAATAGGGATAAGCTGTTCCTCCGCAGGAAAGCTTAACGAGACAGCTGATATAAGCATCGTAGCGGATGTAGGCCCTGAGGTAATTGAAGGCTCAACAAGGCTGAAGGCAGGAACAGCGCAAAAAATGATACTTAATATGCTTTCCTCCTGCACCATGGTAAAGCTGGGAAAGACATACGGGAATCTGATGGCGAATGTGAGACCCATAAACCTTAAGTTGAAAAGACGTGCGCTGGAGATCATAATGTATGCTTCCGGTTGCAGTGAAGAAGGAGCTGTGTGTGCTTTTGAGAAAACAGGGGGTAATGCTAAGGCGGCGATCCTGATGTTGATAGGAAACGCTGCATCAAACGAAGCGAAAGAAAGTAAAGTAGAAGAAATGACCTGCCGTAGGGGCTGTAAAGGGTGATTGTATGAAGGCGATAATAAATGCCG
>CAZNMO010000254.1:0-5856 GCA_964574195.1 uncultured Clostridiaceae bacterium
TAAAGGGGTGTGAATATACCTTTGCTCTGACTAAGGGCTATTAGCTGTTTCATATTATCATTGTTGCTTTCTCCGTTGTTGCTGCCGGAAGCTGCAATCAGACTGGAATCAGCCAACAATTCAGGATTGACTTTAAAATTGACGCAGTTGATATCGCCAGCGTCCTGAAAAAAATTCAACCCCTGGTTACCATTGTAATCAACACCCTTCTTATGCTGATCATTGAAGGCTTTGGCAAAGCTGCTTGCATATTCATCCAGCATATCAATATAATAAGGGATCCCCCTATAGCTGAAATTTGCTCCGTTTCCGTCACGGATATCCATCAGGCCCTTGAGTTCTCCGCTTTCTATCCGTACTTTCTGGTCGGATACCCCATCCCAAACAACCTCGCTGATCTTTCCGCCGCCCATTGAATCAAGCTTGGCGGAATAAGGATCTGTGCGATCCTTAGTAGTCAGCTTGTTGTAGCTGATATGATTTATCAGGGTTATGCCTCCAATTTTTATATCCATATATTTGTTGCCGTTGGGTCCCGGCATCTCGGCGACCGTAATGTTTACGATAGACGAAAGCTGGTCCAGCAGTACATTCCGCTGGTCTCTTAGGTCGTTTGCCTTATTGCCGTTGAGTTCAAAACCAAATATATGCTTGTTGAGATTGGCAATCTGCTCAGCAAGTGAGTTTACCTCATCCACTTTGCTCTTTACTGAGAAATTCACATCCCTTACTGCATTGAGCAATTCAGTCCCATACATATTGATCGTTGTTGTAAGCATGTTGGCCTTTTCAAGAACTGCCACCCTACAGGTACTGTCCCCCGATTTCTTGGACAGCTCCTCCAAAGCTGTGAAGAACTCATCCATTACAACCCTTACACCGGTATTTGAAGGTTCATTGAATACGCTCTCCAGCGTCTCCAGCTGCTCCTGCTTTACGTTCCATTCCTTGTAGGTTTTGTTCTGACCCCAATATTTGACATCAAGATAAGTGCTTCGCATTTGTATGACATCATAAGACTCAACACCGGTACCCAGAATACCAACGGATTCATATATAGGCATAGTAGCCCTCTGAAGATTGATCTGCCTTGAGTATCCCACCGTATTGGCATTGGATATGTTGTGACTTGTAGTGTCAAGGGCCCTTTGGCTGGCAAAAAGCCCTGATGTTGCAATATTAAATGATCCAAATGTCGTTTTCATATAAAATCTACACTACCTTCCTACCAATCCGGTCTTATTTACCACCAGTTCAAGCAATTCATCCATTGCGTTAACTATCCTCGCTGCTGCATTATAGGAATGCTCATATTTAATCAGATTGCTCATTTCCTCATCAAGTGAAACAGCGCTTATAGCCTGCCTCCTGTATTGTATCTGATCTACCAGAAGCTTCTGGGCATCAACCGCCGTGGACGCCTCCTGGCCCAGGTTACCGAGCCTGGTGATTATGTTCCTGTAGTATTCATCGAAGGTATACTTACTGTCTGTCCCGGAAGATACATACCCGTCTGCAGAAAAATAGTCATTCTGTCTGAGTGTTGCTATTTTCAGCGCCAACCTGTTATCCTCATAATTATGGGCTTCTTCTGCTGCCGCAATATTATCATATTCATCCAACTCCGGATTGAAGGCTATTGTGGAGAGATCTATGCCATTCCCGCTCTTATCCAGTGCGTTTACGAAGAAATATCTGTGTTTATCATCACTTGTTCCGTAACCTGTAATATGAATGGCATTGATTTCTTCCGCCACACCCTTGACAAACTGATTCAGCTGTTCTCTGAAGCCTTTAACAAGTTCATCCCTGGATTCAAACATAGAGTGTATGCTTCCTGCCGATATCTCAAGCTTATCATTGGTGCTTGCCCATATCATCGTTACAAAGCCACTGTTCGCAGTATCAGGAACAAGACCTATCTGTTCATATCGGCTGCCTTCAACCAGCATTCGCCCTTCAAGGGATACATTGATCGAATCCGACACCACCACCTGGATCTTGGCAAGTCCTGAAAGCTCTTCTATCATATTGTTGCGTTCATCCCTCAGATCGTTTGCCACTACTCCATGAGCTTCCAGCTTTTTGATCTCAAGGTTCAACCCCGCAAGCTGTTTTGCCATTTTATTCACTTTTTCCACGTTCTCTTTAATTTCAGTATCTTTACTCTTTCTGAAACCGACCAGTGTATTATCCATATTTTTCACTGTCTCAACAAAGGCTATGGCATTTTCCTTCACCATCGCCCTAGCTGTGAGCCCTCCTGTAGGCTTGGAAAGCTGCTCCCAGGAGTTCCAGAAATTATTCATAACAGCCTGGAGTCCATCCTCGGTATCATCGCTTAATATGGTCTCCAGCTCCTGTATGCTTGTATATCTGGTAGACCAATAGCCCAGCTCAGTGTTTTCCTTCTTGTACTTCTTGTCCAGGAACTCATCTCTGTACTGCCTTATCTCCTGCACATCGACACCATAACCCAGCTGCAACAGCCTGCCGTTACCAGCCTGACCTACCTTCTGATAGAAGGAGGATGAATTGGATATCATCTGCCGTGTATATCCCGGAGTGTTGACATTACTTATATTATGGCCGGTTACATCCAAAGCCCTCTGGTTCGCAAAAACCGCCGATACGCCTATGCTTAATCCTCTGAATGCTGATGTCATGTGTACTCACCTCAAAATTTCCTTCTATAATCTCCTACTATACTTTAGTATCAAAAATATTCTTATCCGTTTGCTTACCCTTGTTTTTCCCCATATCCTCATATAATGAGCCGGTTTCCATGCCTGTTCCTGACATTAGATTGATTGAGTAGTCTATATATTCAAGAGATTGCTGCAGCAATTGTCCGTTAATATCATTAACAGACTTCAATTGTGAAAATATATCACGAAGCCTGCCTTGCATATCCTCCAGCTGTCTTTTGTGTTCAGGCTGCAGCACCTGCATCAATTCGCTTATATTTATTCTGCTGCTGTCAAGCCCCAAGTCTTTGCATAGCTTGGCCACCGCTTCCTCACGGTTCTTCTCCAGTTGTCCGATATTATATATCATATTTTGTTCCAGCTTCACTATCTTATCCAGCTCAGCTACTTTTCCCTCAACGATCATCTTCTTCTTGGACTTTGACAGTTCAAGCATGTCCCTGTAGTAGTCATATTCACTTCCAAGTATTCCGATAACAGAATTTACATCCTTATCAACATTGATCATAGACACCACACCTTTTTTCTATTAGTGTAACAGGATATAATTAACCACAGCCAGGTAATGGCCTTAAGCTGTGGTTAATCTTACAATTTGATATTGAATTTGCGGGCCAGGAGCTTATCCGCTATACTGCTGCTGTCTATCTCATAAGTGTCGCTGTCGAGCTTTTCCTGAATGGGAGCAATGACTTCCTCTCTGATATCCGGTATGTCCCTGGCAGCCTTAGCTGCTTTCATTACCAGCTGGAAATCCATAGCTTCCTTGGATATCTGCACCTCATCCTTTTTTCCCTTGACCTGAGCTGCGCCTGAAATATCCTTCTTGGACTCAACCTTCTGATTCTTGTAAACTCCGCTGACATTGCCCACCTTATTAATGTTGAACCCCATAATAACACCTCGTTTACATTTCTACTTTCATGTATTTTATCGGTACTGATGCAGTATTAGTTTAGCGTTTTTTCGAAAAAAATAAAGCAGCTACGCTGCTTTATCATTTTTACTTTCTTCTTGTGGCTGTAAACATTTTATCGCCGTCATTTTTTATTTGAGGCCTTGGTGCTTCCGGCTTCTTGTCCAGACCGAATTCCCTCTTGAAATCCTTATTGATGTCCGCCTTGCAATTTTCGCAGAATCTCCCGGATTTTATCGCCCTTCCGCATCTCTCACATTCCAGCATGAGATTGCTGTTGTCGGAGCTTATTTCAAGCCTTTCCTCCCTGAGGAACCTCATTATTTTTTCAACAGATACTTCTGTTGCCGCAGATACTTCTGAAATCGAGGCGCCAGGGTTATCATATATATACTCCTTGACCACCTTGAACTCATTCTCTTCCATGTCCAGGCAGCTATTGCATATAGGCCTGCTAATATAGGTGAATATTTTTCCACATCTCGGACAGTTTCTTATTTCTCCCATGTTATACTCCTCCTTCACCGGCTATGATCATTGGTATTTAGTGTTGAGCAGAGATTTAAGTATTACTGCCTGTAGCCGCAGTAATAACATATATATCCCCAGCTCCTGCCTCTTTAAGTGCCTTGCTGCACTCATTCACCGTACTTCCAGTAGTGTAAATATCGTCAAGCAGTAAAATACTCTTATATTTATCAACATTATAACTTAATCTGACAGAAAATGCATCTACAATATTATGCTGACGCTGTAGCCTGTCCAGATCATATTGTGCTCTCGTTTCCTTTTTTCTTTCCATACAGTCCAGTACAGGCTTTCCCAATTTTCTACCCAATTCAACCGCTATCTCATATGACTGATTGAAACCTCTGACTTCCAGCTTCTTCTTATGTATCGGCACCGGAATAATAATGTCAGTGTCCAGACCTTCATTTTTCAGTCTATCTGACATAAGCCCGCCGATAACCTTTGCCAGTTCTATCCTGCCTTCGTATTTCAGCTTGTGAAGCAGCACTTTTCCCATCCCATTATATTCAAAGCAGGAATATGCTCTGGTATAGTAAAAAGCTCCTGCTTTACAGTCTGGGCAGATACTGTGCGGATACTGCTCATTTAATTGCTTTCCGCAGTGTATGCAGGTTATGCCCTGAAGGTAGTCCAGAGATGCCATACAGACGCCGCATACTGTTCCGGTGCTGGGGCTGCCACATACCTGACACTCCGGAGCCCGGGGATACAACAGGTCAAGAAACAATTTCAGCAAGTTTTCCACTCCCTCTATATGAAGTCAGGTCTGGCAAGTCTGCTTCGCAGTCCGGAGTATCGTTTGGTTATATGGTTATTACCTATCATCTGATGCAGAAAGCTTTCCTTGCCGACCAATACCACCATGGTTTTTGCCCTGGTCAGCCCAGTATACAGCAGGTTCCTGGTCATAAGCATCGGAGGTCCGAAGGTAAGCGGCATCACAAGTACCGGGAATTCAGAGCCCTGGCTTTTGTGAACCGTAAGGGCATAGGCATGCTCCAACTCATCAAGCATTGAAAAATCATATTTGACAAGCCGCTCCCTGTCAAATATAACTTCTAGATACTGCTCCTCATTATCTATGCTCATTATAGTTCCCAGGTCTCCATTGAACACGCCTTCCCCTTCCTTTTCGAAGTCAGTTATACTCTGCCACCTCATTTTATAATTGTTCTTTATCTGCATCACCTTGTCGCCTGTCCTGAAAATGGCATCCTTATGCTTTTTTTCAGGTTTCGCATGCTCCGGCGGGTTCAAGGCCTTTTGAAGCTGCTGATTCAAATTCAAAACCCCACAGGTGCCCTTTTTCATAGGTGAAAGCACCTGTATTCCCTCATAGAAATCAAGTCCTGTATATTTCGGAAGTCTCTCTGTACAAAGCTCAATTATTGTTGATACGATACTCTCCTGACTATCCTGCCTGATCAGGAAAAAGTCACTGTTTCTGGAGCTTATGACCGGTGGCTCCCCCCTGTTTATCTTATGGGCATTTACAACTATCATACTGCTTTCGGCCTGTCTGAATATCTCATCCAGCCTGACCACAGGCAAAATGCCGCTTTCTATTATATCCCGAAGCACATTGCCGGGGCCTACCGAAGGAAGCTGGTCAACATCACCCACCAGCACCACCCTTGTACCTTCAGCAATAGCCTTCAGCAGGTTGTTCATAAGCAGTATATCTATCATTGATACTTCATC
>CAZNMO010000256.1:0-5812 GCA_964574195.1 uncultured Clostridiaceae bacterium
TTCAACAACTCTGTATGAGAATTCTTCTTTAATGTAATCAATAGAAAATTCGTCTTTTCCTAAAATTATATCATGTAACAAACCTGCTATAATATCCTCCTCAATTGCTTCCAATTCTGCTAATATAATAGCTACATTGACAGGGTGAGTAACATATTCATCACCGGAATATCTTTTTTTATCTTTATGCGCGATACAGGCTAATTCATATGCTTTAAATATTTTTTTAAGATTATATTTTAACATATTATCATTTATTGTTGTTATTAATATTTCATACAATTCTTCTTTTGTTGCATGAACATCTATGCTGTTAATAAATACATGATTCATATAATTTTTTCCTCCTATACATTTAATTTGATAGCTAAATGCTCTTAAAAAAACTGGTGAAAATCCAAATTTATTTGAAAATGCTTTTGTAAATCCACTATGCGACTGATAGCCATAATCTAATGCAACATCAATTATTTTTTTACCGTTTATTATTTCTTCAGAAGCTTTAATCATTCTTCGTTCCTTAACATATTCCATAATAGATAATCCCACTTGATTTTTAAAAATTCTTGAAAAATAATATAAAGAATAGCCGGCATTTTTAGCGACATCATCTGCTGTTATTGGTTCCTTAATATTATTTTCAATATATTTTTGGCTGTCTAAAACAACAGTTTTCAATATCATTTTTTCTCCTTCTTTATATCACGTGATAATAATAATATATGTTATATTTAAGTATATTTCTTTTCCATTCTTGCCATATATTTAACTATTTTATTATAAATGCAATTTAATTTCTATAAATTTAAATAATAAGGGCAAAAATTGATAAATAAGAAACACACAAAAAATTTGCAATAGAAAAGTCTGGCTACATTAATAATGAAGTCAGACTTTTATGTTAATTACTTTTATTTTTTTATTTTGCAGTAATTTTTTCTTATGAAAATATGAATTGAATGTATAGTATTAAAACATACAGTGTAATTACTACTCTAACAAAGTCCGTCAGAATATGATAGTGATAAGTATTAAGTAATCACATTAATTTAATCAGCGAGCTATGTTACTATCAAATATTTTCAATAATCTCAAAAAGTGATTTGCTTCACGTAAAGTATGGTCACCAAGAAGCGGTATTATTATAGATTTTATTTTACAGTCAATTAATCCCTCTGTACCCTGCTGTTTAAATTTTCTGATTTCCTGCGTAGCTTCAAGGCTGTCTTCTGTTACTTTATTAATTGGCATTGTTTTTTGCATAGCATATATTGCTTCCATAGTAAGCTTATCAAATTCATTTCCAAAATCACTCGCTGTCTTTTTTAGATCACTTTCTGTTGGATCAAGAAGTCCGCAAATAAATTTTGAGTGTTCAGCCATAATCCTGTTCCAGAAAGCTTCCTGCTCATAAGCCTCTTTTTCCATGTTTATTTCTTCTCTATCTTGGAGTCTTCTGACTAACATATAATAAAGCTTTGCTTCTCGTAATATATGATCTATAAGTAAAGGATAGTTACTAGTAAATAATCTGCATGAATTTACCTCTGACAATATCATGCTTTTAAATTGTGCCAAGCCTACAATTAATCCCATCGCTCTCTCATTTATCATAGAAACTCTCTGTTCAAGCATTGGATTTAACTTCATGTAGCTTTGACCCATCAATCCTGCTTCTGCTTCTGTCAAACGTGTTGGTATGTCAATACCTGTATAATATGCTGAAGCCATCTCAGCTTTTTGGGTATATGGTGTAATGACTTCTCCTGACAACAATACATCATTGCTTACAACACCATTTGAAAGAGATATAACATCTGCTAATAGTCTGTCAAATTCCAATCTGAATTCATTTGCTCTTTGCATAAGCGCAGAGTCCCGTGGAGTAAATCCTAATTGAAGAAAAAATGAATGTTCTTTCATGATACGTGCAAAGAACAGGTGCAATTCAAGAGACTCTTGTATAAATTTATTACCTGATAACATATTGTCCTCCTCAAATATATATTAATTTATTATATTTATGTTTAGCTAACATGTTACAGCAATTAATATAAAATGATTTGACTAATGATTTATTTTTATTTGCTATATGAATAAATAGTTGTAAATTTCTTATAATCTATATAATTGTTAAAATTTCAAGTCAATTTAGATATTTTTAAAGGGGTTTTTTAGAAAAAAATTCCTTTTAAACAATTTCAAGCTACTTTTATAAAATTTTAATTTGCATAATATTCATTACAGGAAGAAAATAAAAGTCATATTAACTATATAGCAGTTGCAATAAAAATATATTGATTTTTTTGAAATAAAAATTAGTAATTTATGTTATCATAAAAAAGAGCTTTTCATGCGATTTTTAATCACTATGCAACAGCTCTTTTTTTTATAATATTTCTATTTTTACTACTTCATATCCTGCGTCTTCGACAGCAAATTTTATATCTTTATCGCTGATATCATTATGTGAGTCTAGAATAGCTGATTTATCATTTAAACTTACATCGACTCCGATTACTTCATCAAGCTGCTCTAATGCTTCTTTTACATGATTAACACAATGTCCGCAGCTCATCCCTTCAATGCTTATTTTCTTTTTCTTAATAATAATCCTCCGTTTATACTTAATTTATTTAATTGGTTTAAATCCTTTCAGTCTCAATGCATTCATTAATACGGATACCGAGCTGAAGCTCATGGCAGCTGCTGCAATTATCGGGTTTAAAAGAGGACCTCCAAAGATGTACAATATTCCCATTGCAACAGGTATACCTAATGTATTATATCCAAAAGCCCAGAATAAATTTTGCTTAATGTTTGTTATAGTTTTTTTACTTAATTGTATTGCTGTCAGAACATCCATCAGATCACTTCTCATGAGCACTATGTCAGCTGATTCCATCGCTACGTCCGTACCGGAACCGATAGCGATACCGATATCAGCCTGTGCCAAGGCCGGAGCATCATTTATACCGTCACCGACCATTGCAACTTTTTTACCTTCTTCTTGAAGCTTTCTAACTTCATAGGCTTTATCCTGCGGCAAAACCTCAGCTAATATTCTATCTATGCCAACTTGATGTGCTATAGCTTCTGCGGTTCTTTTGTTGTCACCGGTAATCATAGCAACTTCAATATTCATCTGATGCAGTTTTTCAATTGCTTTTTTGCTGTTTTCCTTGACTGTATCCGCAACCGCAATTATGCCGGCAATCTTATCATCTATCGCTATATACATAGGAGTTTTACCTTCTGTAGCAAG
This sequence comes from uncultured Clostridiaceae bacterium, assembly GCA_964574195.1. Lineage (GTDB taxonomy): Bacteria > Bacillota > Clostridia > Lutisporales > Lutisporaceae > BRH-c25. Next base: position 3,266 of record CAZNMO010000256.1, read on the forward strand.
CTTGTCAGATATTTCATCTGAATTTTCCAATAATATGTTGCTTTCTAGCATAAGCCTCCTGTTACCGAGCAGAATACTTTTACCATCTATTTTAACTTCAATTCCATGTCCAGGTATTGCTTTAAAGAAATCTAACTTCTTAAATTCCAGCCCTTTATCCTCCGCATCTTTTACAATTGCTTCTCCCAGAGGATGCTCTGAACCTTTTTCTGCAGATGCTGCTATTTGCAATAAATATTCTTCTGAATTTCCATTTGTGGTAACTATATTAGTAACCTTAGGTTTGCCCTCTGTTATTGTGCCCGTTTTATCAAAAACTATTGTTTTAATTTTATGAGCAGTTTCTAGTGCAACACCGCTTTTTATCAATACACCGTATTCTGCGCCCTTACCGGTTCCAACCATTATAGCTGTCGGAGTTGCCAGACCTAAGGCGCAAGGGCAGGCAATAACAAGAACTGAAATAAATATTGTTAGAGCAAATATTGTTGTTTCGCCGCCAAAGAAATACCATGCAAATGCAGAAAGAACAGCTATTATAATTACTACCGGCACAAAATAACCTGATATGATATCTGCCATTTTTGCAATTGGAGCTTTTGAACCTTGAGCATCTTCAACAAGCTTTATTATTTGAGACAAAGCCGTATCTTTGCCAACCTTTGTAGCTTTATATTTTATAGTACCATTTTTATTGATACTTGCACCGATGATATTGTCGCCTGCATTTTTTTCTACTGGAATACTTTCACCTGTTAACATAGATTCATCAACAGAGGTAGTTCCCTCTACAACTTCCCCATCAACAGGAATTTTTTCTCCCGGTTTTACAACAATAACATCTCCTACTTCAACATCTTCTATAGGTGTTTCTGTTTCGACACCATTTCTAATAACAATTGCTGTTTTAGGTGCGAGCCCCATCAATTTTTTTATTGCTTCTGAAGTTTTTCCTTTTGTAACTGATTCTAAATATTTCCCAAGAGTAATAAGAGTTATGATTACTGCACCAGATTCAAAATATAAATCATATGCATAATCAATATTGCCGCTAAATATTTGGACGATAGCAAATATCCCATAAAGAAAAGCTGCTGATGTTCCCATTGCTATCAATGAGTCCATATTAGGATTTCCTCTGAACAAAGACCTAAAGCCAATCGTAAAAAATTTGTTACCTGCAATCATAACCGGCATAACTAATATCAACTGTATAATTCCGAAGTTTCTTGGGTTTTTCATAGGATCGATAATATCAGGCAGATGAAAACCAAAAGGTTCTCCAAACATATGACCCATTGTTATTATCAACAGCGGTAATGAAAAGATTAAAGATATTATAAATTTATTCCATAGAAGTTTTATTTCCTTCTCTTTTCTTTCCTTATCATCATCTACTGCAGATTCTTCTTCTGTTACTTTATAGCCTGCACGTTCTACAGCCTGCTTGATATCAGTCATTCTTACTTTTTCAGGTTCATAGCATATATTTAGCTTTTCGGTTGCATAGTTGACATTAGAATCATTAACTCCATTTATTTTTCTAGTCACTCTTTCAATTGTTTTAGCACAGGCTGCACATGTCATTCCATCAATTTTTAATGTTTTTTCGCGACTTTCGATGACAGCTTTGTATCCTTCTTTCTCTATTGCGGCTTGAATATCATAAATTGATACTTTTGTTTCATCAAAGTCAATATTAAGCTTCTCGGTTGCAAAGTTAACATTGGCCTCTGTAACACCCGGCAGCTTCTTTGATGCACGTTCCACTGCTTTTGCACAGGCTGCACATGTCATGCCTTCTATTTTAAGCCTCTTTTTTTCCAAATCATACACCTCTTTTATTATTTGCTAAGGTCAAATATTTTAATTATTTGGTCAGGATTCTCTCCCATTCCCATATTATCCTTGCTTGCTTCCTTAAACAACCAGCCGCTTCCATCAAGCTTATTAATGTCAAGTCCCGCTTTAACAAGCGGTTCGGCCTTTAATACAAAAATCATGTCTGCATTATTAATGTCAAGTTTTTCAGTCCATTGTACCTCATTATCTCCAAGCATAAGTCTGTAATGCTTAAGCTCTTTATGGTATTGTATTATATCGGTATCTGATTTCAAGAGTCTTCTCATTGAATCATCAGAGCCATTCGATGTTTCTTTTTTGTCACTGACATTATAAGGCTTTATTAAACGGTTAGGCAAATCAACTCCCGTATCATCCTTGCCGGCAGGCTCATATAGCCATTCAGTTTTATCGAGTTTATCAATATCCAAGCCTGCTTTTACAAGTGGGTCTGCGAGAAGCACCATTGCAAAGTCTGCTTTATTTGCTGACATATCTTTGCTCCATTCGAATTTTTCTCCAGATGGCATTTTGAACCCCCAATGCTGCAATGCGCTGTGGAAGCCTTTATTTTCAGGGAAAGCATTAACTATATCATTAAATGCTTTAAGCCCGTTGTCAGCTGTATCATTGCCTGTTACAGTTCTCTTGCATCCTGCTAATGATAATACCATTATAGTAAATGTGATAAATGTTAATAATTTT
>CAZNMO010000257.1:0-5689 GCA_964574195.1 uncultured Clostridiaceae bacterium
GTATATTGGATTATACTATTATATAAACAAGGAGAACTCACTTCTGTACATTGTACTTTCAGCAGTCCTCATATATCCCGAAATTGAAGTCATCTATACCTTGTTCCTGCCGGAGAATGCATATGCGGCAGTTCCCTATACCATTGTCTGGACTGTACTCATGCTTGCCTTCGAGCTGGCAAGCTTTTATACCCGAACAGTAGTGCTTACGGGCTGGAAGGTCTTTCCGTGGTCTATTATCACATACCTTTTTACCTTTCTCTGGATAAACCTGCTATTTCGGCTTCTCAAAAGAAGAGGACTTTAGCCCATGTCCTTCTGCTCCTCTACCTGTTTGTCTTCCCGAGCACAAGCCGGCTTACAATTGCTCCATACCTGGATACATTGATATTGGTGGAATATATCAATTGTTTTACGCCGGGAAGACCCAGACTAGCTATCAGAATATCATATTGGTTGTTGGACATTTTGTTGAACATCATCCTGAACCTTCGCATTTCGTCATTTCTCCTCTCTATTCCCTTGATCTGCTTCTCGAAATCCCAACCCAGTGCTATGGCCCTGGCCGCAGAAACACCCATAACAGAAGCGTTGAGATGCCCAAAACCCAAGAAAGGCTCCACCCCACCGCCGGCATTGCCTATGAAAAATACATTTCCCAACTTATGGGGATAAACAAAGCCGCTTTTATGTGACAAGGTAAACTCCTCTATGATCGGATTCTTTATACTTTCCCCATACAAAAATAGCTCCCAGTAGCGGTCTATCTCCTTCTCGTTCACATCGGTGGTGATAACCACAATGGAAGCTCTATGGTTGTCAAAGGGGGTCATATACACATATCCATTCTTACAGTAATCCTTGTTTATCCATACCACAAGCTTTCCGGGATCAAAATCCCCTAGGATTATTGCCCCTCTTACATATGTACTGATCCAATCCTGCCACAAACCCGCTTCCTCCGCATATCCCGAATTGCCGGTTGCCACTACTACATAATCATACTTTTTTGATAGCTCCAGATAATCTCCGACTTCATTCAAATGAAAGCTTGTTCTCTTAAGCTTCCCGTATATCTGACACTTCAGAGAATCAGCATCCTTGGAGTACTTAAAGAAATAACCGAAATTGCCTTGGAGGGTAGTGGTCTTATTGGGACTGTGATGCTCCAGTACATTAATAGCTCTTAGCGGTTGAATATCTATATAGTGGTTTTTTCTCATAAATTTTACTATGTCAGGTATAGGCCGGTGGGAAATATCCAGTACTCCTGTAACATGGTTTACACTTTCTCCTATGAAGCCGTTTTTTTCGTAAATCTCCGGCTTTACTCCAAGTCTCTCCAACTCATGTGCACAGTATAAACCCGCCATTCCTGCACCTATGATAGCAACTTTCATCCGTTTTATCCCCCATACCTTTTCATCACTTTGAACCAAATGTAGGACAGAACCCCGATCAATGCTATTGCAAATGTAAAATAGTAATTATTCATGGCTGATCCCTTTCCAGTAATTGCATCAGTACTTTGGCCTGTTCGGAATTATCTTGGCTATTATTCCCGAATTCCTTTTGTTCCTTTCTATCTTCTGCTGTATCCTGATTATATCCCTCATCTCGTCATCCCTTAGTTGGGTAAACACATGCCTGACCTCCGGATTACGCACATTAACAAGGTTCTCATTATAGGAAACCTGGTTAATGATCCTGTATTGCAGGATATCCTTGAGAATATCGACATCTTCCATACCAGCACCTCATTATTGTATTTTTAGCTTGATCATTTTTTCTTTCATGATCTTCAGGTGCTCCTGGGAGGTCTTATCGAACTCTTTTAAAATTTCCCTGAGCTCCTTGTTCTTAAGCTTGTCATAGTAGTCATCATATTTTTTTAGCAGCAGTTCTTCCTTGTCTATGGAATTTCTGAAGACAATACTTAACACATACTCCTGCGAAAACTCCTCCATATCCCCACTCCCTTGTAATAATGTGAAAATCCGCTTTTAACTCTGTCACAACAATTACCATAAATATTTTTAACAGCTTTGCAAATATTATTCTTTATACATATAAATGAGCAATTAATTGGGGTGAACTTCATGAGAGTTGCGATCATAGGAGCAGGATTATCCGGCCTATCCTGCGCTATAGAACTGGAGAGACATGGCGTCAAGCCGGTAATTTTTGAAAAAAGAGCTCATGTGGGAGAAGCCCTCCTTTACTCGACAATCTGGCCAAGAGTAATCAGCAGGCCCCTATCAGACCCTCTCAGATATCTGAAAAGGGAATATTCCCTGGAGCTTACCCCTATCAACCACATAAAGAGGATGATCATGTTTTCGCCTGGTTACAATGCTACCGAGAGAGGAAGCCTCGGATATATATTCAGAAGGGGATATCAGCAATATTCCTTGGAATATCAGCTTATGGAACACGTACAAAGTACCATTACCTTTAACCGGGTCGTAGAGGTTGATGATATCAAAGATGATTTTGATCATGTCGTGGTGGCTAATTCAAACAGCCTTTCCGCAAAACAATTTGGTATATGGACCGATACCTTTAATACACTGGTCAGGATCGCAACAGTAGTGGGTAAGTTCAACCCCAGGGAAGTTATAATGTGGATGAATATCAATTATGCAAAAAACGGCTTCTGCTATCTCGTCCCAAACAGCGAAAAGGAAGCAAGCCTTGTACTGTTGGTCAACAGTGTAACCAATGATGAATTTGAATACTACTGGCGGCGCTTCCTCTTTACAGAGAATATAAACTACTATATATCCCAAACCACTGATGCAGAGCATGATTGCGGCTTTGTGCAGCCTCTCCGGATAGGAAACATAATATTTTCAGGTAATGCTGCAGGCTTCACTGACGACCTTATTGGCTGCGGCGGCTTGAATGCAATAGAAAGCGGAATGCTCGCAGCCCGTGCAATACTATATGATAAAGACTACAATACCTTGGCAGCTCCTATTTTCCAGGACATAGTGCAGCTTCATGAGCTGCGCAAGGCATACAATACCCTGGACAATAAGGATATAGACGTTTTGGTTAATGCAGCCAGCATCCCCATAATCAAAAATGCCATATACAACAATCCCTTCTTCAGGATGTCGGATATGGCAAAAATGATCAAACTATATAATTCCAAAGTTAAAAGGAAAAGGCAGGTTGTGGAGTAGTTTTAGAAATATGCTTCCTACTTCAATACTGCAGTTTCTGAATACCTATTCCCTGCATTCCACAGAAGATATTCCTTAACGCCATTTTCTTCAAGGGCTTTGATCTGAGCTTCCACCTGCTTGTACTCATATTTTATATGCCCCTTCACCCATGGTGCTGTAAAATCCTGTATCCATGGTCTTATTCCAGCCGGGGTCTCTATATTCTTATTCCTTGCCACCGAATCCTTTGTAGAATGATAAATGGTTTCATAGGGGTAGGCATCCGGAACTGACAGCCCATAGGTACCATTTGCATAGTGACTCGGATACATCATTGGGCAAACATAATCAACCACATTGCTTACTGCCTCCCAATACTGACCCAGTGACATGTCATCCGCAACAGAGCCTACAAGTCCGTATATATCCGCAGATATATACACCTTCAATGGCGACAGTTGTTCCCTTGCAAACTTCAGATAGTCCTGTATCGCCTGAGGCTTTGTTCCTCCGGTGGTATTCCTGTAGTCCAGTGATTTATCAAGCTTTCCGCCATCTGATGCCGGGAACCTTACATAATCAAATTGTATCTCGTTAAAGCCGGCTTCAGCAGCTTCCTTTGATACTTCCAGGTTGTATGCCCAAAGCTCCTTATCATAGGCAGAAGCCCAAATGAGTCCGTCACTGTTTGTAAATGGTTTTCCAGTGCTTTTGTATATTATGGCCCTGTCAGGATGCTGTCTGGTATAAGTCGGATCCTTAAAGGAAACTATTCTTGCCACTGTATATATGTTGTTGTCCTTAAGCTTCTTCATCAGGGCGGCTATGTCCTTTACAGTAGCATATTCGTTGGCCTCAGGGCTATACTTTTCCGCAGCCTTTGTCCTGAAAAGCATATGTCCCTTGTCATCCTTCACATCTATTACAAAGGTATTAATCTTCGTCCTTTTTGTCATCTCAATAAGCTTGTCCAGTCTATCATTGGAAGCAGAATATTTTGTTAGATATATGCCTCTTGCCTCCACCCTTGGGTTACCCGGATACTCCCAGGTCTTGTTCTGGGGCGAAAAGTCCAGCTTCTTCAAATCCTCACTGAGCAGTTCTGTCCTGTCACTAACTGTATATTCTGCCGCAATCCAGCCGCTGACCTTTCCCGATAGTCCGTCGTATTGCACCTTATACCATTTCTTCCCGGCGCTGTCCTGGGTTTCTTCAAGTATATCAACTGCAGAACCCTTTATGAGGTTGTCCAATGCTTTGGCACCAGCTTCTGCCGCTTCTCTTACCTTAAGCTTGCTGGCGCTTATGTACGCTACGTTTTTCTGCTCTTCTTGTTTTGAATCATTGGGAACAGGCGTTGGTGTTGGTTCAGCAGGGGTGGGTGAAGGTGTCACCTGCGGCTGTTCTTCCGCAACCGGTTCAGGATTTTTGGCAAACGCAGCTGTTTGGTTGTACATACAGCCGGTAGCAATGCTTAGTAAAAATAATAGTGTAACAATTACTGCGATCCTCTTCTTTTTCATAGGCACCTCACATTTTAGTTTACTAATATATACAGATAGATTATATCACGAAATTTGACGTATTTTGCTATTGTTTTGTTTCAATTTTATATGTAAATTAATACAATTTATCGAACTATTGGATATTGCGTGTGAGAAGAGTTTTTATTGTATAGGGAAGTATACTTTCCTATACAATAAAAAAAGCTGCATTTGCAGCTTTATTTGGCATCATCCATTATCCCCACATGATGTTTTCCAACTTCCATTAAAAACCTATCCTTAAGCTCCTCACTATTATTAACAAAGGATACCGGAATTTTCTTTGCCCTGTTGAAGTTCACATCCAGATCAACATAATCATCCTTGGCTGACATTCTAACTACCTCTTCAAATGGAAGCCTCGGCTTTATCCCTCTGACAGTATATCCCTTGAAATCCCTTGCTTTAACGAAGGCATATATAAGATACTTATCCTCTTCAATACAGTGCACTGCGCAAAGAGCAACGTTCTCATACCTGACTACCGTTCTGGTAAAAGGCCTTACAATTACGAGCTTTTTTGCATCCATATTAATCGAGAGTACAAGGCCGCTGTATGCGAGCGGTGTAAAAAACAACAGCAGAACAATAAAAAAGTAAGTAAAAAAGCCTTTGGGTATAAAAAAGTATATTAAAAGTATCATCGCTATCATAACTGAAAATACCACTAACGGTCCTCTTATCGAATCCCAACGTCCTTTATATTTAATCACAGACGCACTCCTCCTTGGCAAATGCCGGTTTCTTGTTTTGTTCACTCGCACTATTCTATTATAAGGAATCAGCCGGCATTAAGCAATAAATTTTGATTCATGCTGTATTTCTACATCGGCATCGCTTTTAATAATTCAACCTCCTGACTATTATCATCCTTATTTGTGATATATATCACATCATTGGTAATGTATATCATGTAAAATGCAGGTGTAGATAAAATTTAGCGTATTTCGAAGGAGGAAACAATATGTTCTGTAA
>CAZNMO010000258.1:0-5629 GCA_964574195.1 uncultured Clostridiaceae bacterium
AAGAATGATGGTATCGATATAGTCCACCAAGCCGTCGGGGGTTATGGCACTGTCAAAGAGATTCCTGATGCCTGGAGCTTTGCTGGTTACATTAACCCCATCCACCAGCTCGGTCCTCAGCTTTATCTTCAGCTTATTGACCTTCTCTTGGTCTACACCTTCTCCTATTATTACCTCCATGTCATCCTGCATTTCCCTTGCCGCTTCCAGATATCTATATGCACTGAAAAACCTCATCTTTATCTGCCTATTGTAATTTATTATCTCCTGTTTATCCTTCACCAGTCCGGACTCGTTCCAATACTCACCCAGGTTCAGTATTTCATCTACTGCACCGGGATTCTTGGGATCCACTACATGAGGCGCAGTCCCATCCAGGAGCGCCACATTGGCCTTCTTAATTACAAGTCCGTCAAGTGATTTGTTGTCTGAGGAGCAGTAGTGGAATTCCACATCATAGCCTTGCTTCAGGAATTCCTCTGCAATTGTCTTCATAAATGAAGATTTTCCTACCCCAGGGCCGCCTTTGATAACAAATATCCTGGCTGCGTCCTCAGGTATGATCTGGTCATAAAAAGAGTGAAAGCCCCTGCTTGTGTTGCCGCCAGGGAAAACCTTCTTTATGCTGCCCTTCTGAGCCATACTAATACCTCCAAAATAAAAATCAAATTACTACATGATATGCAGGTTCGGAGCATAATGTCATACTTGCATGGGATATAAAAAACCACCCTGCAGCTGCAAAGTGGTTTTAACTGTATAGTTTAGGTGTCTGGCTTACATGCCTTATTCAGCTTTTACCTGAGATTTTTTGACCTCATATCCCAGTTTATCGATTGAATTTTCTATATCCTTGATCGTAATTTTTTCCTCATTAAAGCTTAGCTTTACCTTGCTTGCGTTAAACATTACGTTTACGCTTTCTCTATCTACACCCTCCAAGGCTTTTACCGCATTTTCTATTTTCGTCATACAGGATGGGCAAGTCAAGGTTCCCAATTGAATAGATGCTTTTTGCATTTGAATCTCTCCTCTTTTTTGTTATTTCTATTTATCAAGATAGCTCTATCAAGCGCTTTTCTTACTACTCTTATTATACTCCATTTTTTTCGATTCCAAATCAATATCTCAATTTGTACCGCAGCAATCTCATACCATTTAATATTACAACCAATATACTTGCTTCGTGAACCAGCATTCCTATAGACATGTTCATCCATTCACTGAAGAATACACTGGCAAGGAGGACTAATACTACACCAACTGCGATAATGATATTCTGACGCATGTTGTTAGCTGTTGCTTTTGTCAAACCCAGTGCATGGGGTAAGCGGCTGAAATCTGAATTTATCAAGACAACATCAGAGGTTTCAATGGCTACATCGGTACCGTTTCCCATGGCTATCCCTATTTGTGCCAGAGCCAGTGAAGGGCTATCATTCACTCCATCTCCGACAAATGCTACAGTTTGTCCTTTTGCCTGCAGTTCTTGAATATATGCTGATTTGTCTTCAGGCAGCATGTGTCCATGAGCTTCAGTAAGCCCCAGTTCACGTGCCACTAGATCGACCGTCCCCTGGTTATCTCCTGAAAGCAGTACCAGATTTTTTACACCCAGTTTTTTTAGCTTTTGAAGATCTGCTTTCACACCTGGCCGTATTTGGTCACGAATACCCATCAGTGCTTTTAATTCACCATCGACTGAGGTCAGGACAAGTGAATCTCCCTTTGCTTCGAAATTTGCAATATCTGCACGAGCTTTTTCATTTAAGTGAACGCGTTCCTGTTCCATCAGCGCGACATTGCCGACTGCAACTCTATGCCCTTCCACTTGGGCGACAATTCCACCACCTTTTACAACGTCGGTTTTTTCAACTGTATTTGATTTTGTGTCTCCAATATGCTCTACAACTGCTTTAGCCAATGGGTGGTCAGACTCATTTTCAACGCTTGCAAGGTAACCTAATACTTCATCAACGTTATCTCCATAAATTTCTTTGTCCGATACTTTAGGATTTCCTACCGTTAATGTGCCTGTTTTATCAAATACTATTGTATCAACCTTGCTGAAATCGTGGATAACCTCACTGCCTTTCAGGAGAACGCCGTGCCGTGCTCCATTGCCAATGCCGGCAACATTTGAAACTGGTACACCGATGACCAGTGCTCCGGGGCATCCTAGAACCAATATTGTGATCGCTAGCTCAATATCCTGCGAGACTAAGAATACTATGATAGACAGGATCAAAACAGCTGGAGTATAGTATTTGGAGAATCTATCAATAAAACGTTCGGCTTCCGATTTTGAATCCTGTGCTTCCTCAACCAACTCAATTATCCTGCCAAAAGTAGTATCTTCACCTACACGATCAGCAACGATTTGTAGGGTTCCATTTTCTAAAATAGTTCCGGCATATACTTGGGAATCTTTCTTTTTACTCACAGGAACAGATTCACCGGTAATACTTGCTTCATTAATATGCCCTTCCCCTGTTAAAACTGTACCGTCGACAGGGACCTTAGCACCGGTTTTAACCAGCAGGATATCTCCTACGTCAACTTCATCCACTTCCACTTCTTCATATTCTCCGTTTTCCATCTGTTTCAAAGCGCTTTCCGGTGCCATTTCAGTTAATTCCTTGATCGCAGAACGTGTTTTATTCAATGTACGTTGTTCCAGATAAGCTCCGAATAAGAACAGGAATGTGACAACAGCCGATTCTTCATAGTTGTTGATCCAGAATGCTCCTGTAACCGCAATAGTAACTAAAACATCAATACTGACTACTTTCACTCTTAATGCCTGGTACGCTTGGATCACAATGGGTGAAACCCCTAAAAAAGAGGCGATGATCAACGCCCAACGAGATACATCTTCATTTTCAAAGCCAAAATGACTAATAAACGCAATTGCTGTTAAAACTCCACTAATTAATGTTATGTGATTTTTCCTGCTCAATATAAATTTTTGCATTTTTTCATCACCCTCTTCCATAACCTAAAATCTTCTTTATATGTTTTTCCATAAATGACATGAAAATCATTGGGATGCCGCTTAAGCCTGGTATGCTTTATCCACTTCAGCCAACATATTGTAAACTGCTTCATAGCTTTCGCATACATCACCCGGGACAGTGTAGTTATTTGTGATTTCACGCAGTTTTGCAAATTCTTCACTTAAGTCAGGCAATTCCACTCCGGCCTCTTTTGCCTTCCTATTGATTTCGTCAAACAATCTATGAATCTCATGGAATTCCGGGTGATTCTTTCCGTGAACCCGGTCTACTATCGGAACATACTGCTCCAACCTTGGAAATAGTTTCTTCTTGGCTTCATTAAATATTATCTGTGCTGACATATATAACCCTTCTTTCTTTATTTTCATTTATTATGTTGACTTTATTATATCTGGGATTTAAGCAATTTAAATTGACCTAAATCAAAATTTCATAAATTAATTTGTTTTTCCTTATGCAAAAAGCAGCAGGAACTATCCTGCTGCTTTAAAAACTTAATTTACTATGAATTAGTCATTATCTTCAATATTTCCTCATCGGTCACCTGCATTCCATTCTTGGCAAGCTTGCCGACACTGTCTATGGTCCCCTCTATATTATCCTTTACAATGCCTTCACCTGACCCGAAGCCCCTGCCCTGCATGGTCATATAGCAGGCCAGCAGCGCAGCATCCACGCTGGAGGCTATTTTGGCAGCACAGGAAGGCTTTGCCCCATCACAAACTATACCGGATACATTTGCCAGAGTATTGGTTATCGTCTGGGATATTTCCTTGATGCCTCCTCCATAAAGGTAGGATATCCCGGCCCCTGCTCCTGTTGCGGCGCTTACAGCGCCACAGTATGCCGAAAGTCTGCCTATCTTTGTCTTTTGGTGTATAGCCACCAGGTTGCTGACGCAAAGAGCCCTGTAAAGTCTTTCCGTTGTCACTGAAAGCTCCCTTGCATATACAATGACCGGCAGCGATACAGTCATGCCCTGGTTCCCGCTTCCGGAGTTTATGACCACCGGCATTTCACAGCCGCTCATCCTTGCATCTGAGCCAGCTGCTGCCGCAGCCTTGGCACGTACCTTAACGTCATCGCCGAAGACGCTGAGCAAGGTCATACCGATATTGGCGCCATATACTCTGTGCAGTCCTTCATCTGAGATGGCTGTATTATATTCTACCTGTCGGCTGAGCACTTCTCTCACGTCATCAATATTTACCGTATTGGCAAATTCGATGATGTCACCTATGTTCATGCTTTCACGATCAGTCGTTTTCTCCGCTTCCTCTTCCATGCTATGCGGAATCTCAAGTATAGCTTGTCCGTTTTTCTGAATACGCACAATATTTGTATGCTTGTGAATAATTTCAACCAAAGAACTTTCCTCACCCTTGTACATACTTATGATGATATGAAGCTTTGCGGGGGTATTCAAAACCTTTTCCTCACATATGCCCTTCTCAATAAGCAGTTTTGCCTGCTCCAGGTGCTCCTGTCCCACTCCCGTCAGCACCTCAAGCTCTCTGGCCGAATCACCGCCGATAGCACCGATAATCGCAGCAGCTTCTATACCACGCAGATTCTTTGTAGTCGGAACTATTACCCCTTTGACGTTCTTAATAATGTTTCCGCTGCATTCTGCAATGATCCTGTCCGGAAGCACACCCAGCACTTCGCGGGCTTTTGCTGCCGCGTATGCGATAGCGATCGGCTCAGTACATCCCAAAGCAGGAATAAGCTCCTCCTTCAGTATGTTTACGTAGTTCTTATACTTTTGTGCAGTTAATGACATTACTCTCAGCTCCCACCGTAATATAATGAGGATTTATCCAGTTATCTCTATCCTAATCATAACAAGTCGAAAGATTCTTTACAATTAATTTTTAACTTTAGTTGGATTTTTTGAATACACAGTCGCATCCTTCCTATCCTTTTCAGTAACAGGTGGACTTTTTCCTATTTCTCATATATCATATAGCTGTAGCTTGTATTATAATTTGAAAGGGTTGAATAAAATGTCCCGATACTTTATCGAGGGACTGCTTCTGGGCCTCGCCTATGTAGCTCCTATCGGTATGCAGAACCTGTATGTTATCAACACTGCTGTGAAGTCAAGCAGGTTGAGGGCTTACCAGGTCGCTCTCATAACTGTTTTCTTTGATATCTCATTGGCTTTGGCCTGCTTCTTTGGTATAGGTATTATACTGGAGGGTATACCTGCCCTGAGGAATGTCGTGCTTCTGGTTGGCAGCATCATGGTCATATATATCGGAGTCGGCCTTATCCGAAAAACTCCTGAGTCCGACAGGGAGGTAAAAACTGGGGACCCGCTGTTGAAGGTTGCGGCAATCTGCTTTTCTGTCACTTGGCTGAACCCCCAGGCGATCATTGATGGTACACTGCTGCTGGGAGGCTTCAAGGCGACCTTGCCCACACTTTATGCAAACACCTTCATCGCCGGGGTGGCAGCTGCATCCTTTATATGGTTCACCGGCCTGACTACAATTGTATCGACCTTCAGAAGCATGGTCGGCCCGAAGATACTGCGCATCATAAACATTGTCTGCGGAGGTATAATAGTCTATTACGGACTTTCGCTGGCTTTTAAGTTTATAAACGGC
>CAZNMO010000259.1:0-5622 GCA_964574195.1 uncultured Clostridiaceae bacterium
AGCGACACTTCTCCCGGGCTTGGCTTAGAGCCTCCACCTGCCATAGCAACCCGCGATGATGTATGATGTGGAGATCTGAAAGGTCGTTTTTTAATAAGGCCTCTCCTGTCAAGAAACCCTGATATGCTGTAAATTTTTGTAACCTCAAGTGATTCTTCGAAAGTCAAGTCAGGCAGTATGGATGGAATCCTTCTGGCTATCATCGTCTTTCCTGAACCGGGGCTGCCGAGGAGCAAAAGATTATGCATACCTGCAGCTGCTATTTCAACAGCTCTTTTCATTGCAGGCTGTCCCTTGATTTCACAAAAATCTTCCATAAAATTATCATTTGAATCGTATGCATCATAGGTGGCAGAATACGGCTCGATTATTAGCTCTCCATTCAAATAATTTACCAGATCATATAAATTTTCAACAGGTATGATGCTAATCCCTTCTATTACACCACATTCCTCTTTGTTGCCGACCGGAATGACAGCTTTTGTAAAATTATTGTTTCTCATCGATATCATCATTGGAAGAGCTCCTTCAACCGATGTTATTTCTCCGTCAAGCGAAAGCTCTCCTATGATGCACATTTTTTCATCTATATTCTTATCAATTATTCTGCTTGCTGCCAAAATTCCAATAGCAATTGGCAAATCGATCTGGCTTCCCTCCTTTTTTAAATTGGCAGGCGCCAAATTAACAGTGATGCGGCTTACCGGAAATTTGAATCCGCTGTTTTTGATTGCAGAACGCACTCTTTCCTTAGATTCCTTAATTGAAACATCCGGAAGTCCTACAATAGTAAAACTAGGCAGACCGTTTGACAAATCTGTTTCTACATCTACCGTATATCCTTCAAGTCCATACAGGACGCAGGTTTTTAATTTTGACAGCATAATTACCTCCAATAAATATTTAGTAATTTTTCTGCAAACGTTTTAGATGTATATAATTATATACTGTTTTTTCATTTTTTTCAATAGTTATGCATATTTAATAAATCCATATAAACGATTAAAACAAAAGCCGGCTAAAAGCTGACTTTTGTTTTAACAATTTATTTATATGAGTGCCTTATCAATAATTATGAATACAATAATATTTTGTAAACAGCTAATTTAATATCAGCAAAGCAAATTTATGCAGTAAATTACAAATGGTTGATAAAATACGTCTATTAGAAATGCTCCTACAATCGGAACTATAATCAAAGCTTTCTTTGATTCACCGTATTTACCGTGGATAGTAGTCATATTTGCAACTGCTGTAGGAGTTGATCCTATGTCATGTCCAATCAGCCCTGCGCACATAACCGCAGCGTCATAGTTTTTACCTAATATTCTGAATACTACAAAGTAAGTTAATAACATCAGTCCTATTGTTTGAACAGACAGCAATACTATCAGAGGCAATGCCAAATCTGCAAGCTCCCACAGCTTTAGTGTTGTAAGAGCCATCGATAAGTATATTCCTAAGGAAACATCACCTATTTTGTCATTGAAATCAATGCTGAAATCATAGAAATGAAATTTTTCATTAAGATTTCTTACTAAAACAGCAAAGAACATCGCACCGACATATGTAGGAATTGACATATTTATTAGTTTTCCTATATATCCAACTATCACTGAACCAAGAGTCATGCAAATAAGTAATGCTGTAATATTTTTCATTGTATTGCCATAATCCATTTCAACTTTTGATTCCTCAGTTTCCACATACCCTGATGTATCAATTTTAAAATCATCGTCTGCTTCAGGTTTCAGATTATATTTTACAATCAATCTTCTTCCGAGAGGTCCACCGATAAGGCTTGCTGCTATAAGCCCAAATGTAGCTGATGCCAACCCGACGAGACTTGCTCCTGAATATCCCATTCCTTCAAGTGTCTGACCATATGCTGCTGCTCCTCCGTGTCCCCCGACCAATGCTATCGGACCGGATATAATACCATAAGCAGGATGCATTCCTAAAACAGAGCCTAATCCTATTCCAAGACCTGTTTGAAGAACTGTTATAACAACATTAACAACCCAATATAATAAAAGAAGCTTACCGCCGGTCAACAGTACTTTTAAATTTGCTCCGAGTCCTACAGTAGTAAAGAAAGCTAGCATAAATGCTGCCTGAAATGAAGTGTCAAATTTAAACTCAACAGCTCCGCTTAAATGCAATAAATAATTAATAAAAACAAATATAAATCCGCCGACAACAGGAGCCGGTATACAAAATTTTTCAAGCGCAGAAACATTTTTCTTAACCCAATAACCCAGCATAAGCAGTATTGAGGCCAATGTCATGGTTCCAATATTGTCAAGCGTAAACGTTAAAATCGATCCAATAAATTCAAATTTCATATTTTTTTATTCTCCTTCGCAATGTAATAACATAAAATGCTACTTTTCTTGGTTTACAATATCCAAGTTTGTTCCTCGCATTATTTAACGGAACAGCTGCTATAGCAATTCCCATCAAATGACATTTTACCTATAAAGTTAATAACTGCTTAATGCCCAAATCTAATGCTCCGTAAATATTGTACTCATCAATCAGACCCATAGATTTGATTATTGCTGACACTATAGCAAAATATTTTTTCTCCTTTCTTCAGATTTGCTTTATCTGTTACAATATTACAAATATCGTGCCAACAGTGTAAAATAATCTAAGTATTTAAATTGCAACATTCTCGCTGATATTCATCATAAGAAGAACATTAAAACGCAAAAAATGCCCTGCAAAATTTGCATGATGCAAATTTTGCAGGGCATTAAATAAATTTTATAGATTATATTCTTTTATTTTATATCTAATCGCTCTTTCGCTTATCCCAAGGCTGTCTGCTGTCCACTTTCTATTTTGATTATTGTTATCAAGGGCAAATCTAAGAACCTTTTTTTCTATTTCCTTGAAATTTTCTCCATCATAAATTTTAATATACTTTTCTTTATCGTTGCCTGCTTTATTAGTTTCCTGCGGGAAAGGATTAAGCGAATCTGAATCTATGCAATCTCCTGTATTTAAGAGCACAGCCCTTTGAATAATATTTTCCAGTTCTCTTACATTCCCTTCAAATCGATAGCCCTGAAGCAATCTGTATGCATCCTCTGAAACACCTTTAATGCTTTTATTGAATGAAATATTATATTTTTCAATAAAATGAGGAACCAGAAGCCTCAGGTCTTCAATACGTTCCCTCAATGGCGGTGAAACTATATTAATTACATTTATCCTGTAAAATAAGTCTTCTCTGAACCTTCCCTCTTCAACTTCTTTTTTTAAATTCTTGTTTGTTGAACAAATTATTCTTACATTGACTTTATATAGCTTGTCATTACCTATCTGCCTGACTTCTTTCTCCTGCAGAAATCTTAACAGTTTTGATTGAAGCTTTAAATCCATTTCGCCGATTTCATCAAGAAGCAGTGTACCATTGTCTGATTTTCTGATAATTCCTATTTCATCCTTATAAGCACCTGAAAATGCTCCTTTTTTATATCCGAACAATTCACTTTCAAGGAGTTCACCGGGCAAAGCAGCGCAATTTATTGCTATAAACGGATTTTCAGCACGATTGCTTGACGTGTGAATCTTCTGTGCTATAAGCTCTTTACCTGTTCCGCTTTCTCCTGTAATCAAAACGGTAGCGTCAGTATCCTTAATTTTATTTATAATAGAAATTATTTCCTTAATCATTTTCGATTCACCAATTATATCTTTTTTAATGTGACCTTCCAAGCTGATAATCTTCTTAGCCATATTCAATTTTTCGGTTGCTGTTTTTAATAAAAGCATCAGCTGCTCATTCTGCACAGGTTTAGTAATAAAATAGTACGCTCCCGACTTAATGGCATCAATAGAATTTTCTATGGTTGAATATGCAGTCATAATAATTATTATGGCTTCTGAATCAATATTTAAAATTTCTTTCATCAAATTCAATCCGCTGTCTTCCTTCAACCGTAAATCGAGAAGTACAAGAGACATTCTTTCTCTGCTGAATATTTCAATTGCTTCTTCATAATTATCGCTTGTGTAAACATCATAAAATTCGTCAAGCAGAAATCTCAGCGAACGCAGAATTATTTTTTCATCATCGACAATAAGCAACTTATTCTTCATTTTTATCACCCTTTTCAAAAGTTACTGCAATACACATACCCTTCATTTCTCCATCACTTTCTGCTGCAATGGTTCCTCCGTTATCCTCAACCATTTGCTTCACTACAAACATCCCAATTCCGTTTCCTATTTCCTTTGTTGTAAAGAAAGGATCAAAAATATACTGAATATTCTCTTTGCTTATACCATATCCGTTATCTCTGAAATATAAAAGTATATTTTTTCCGTCATCTTCAGCATATATTTCAATGGCAGGTTTTAAAATATCTTTTACAGCATCCTTACTGTTCAAAATGATGTTTAATACAGTTTGCTTAAAGTGGTTGATATCGAATTTAATCATATAATTATCATCTATATTAACAGAAACATTAATATTTTTTATTTGAAGCTTAATAAGTTTTATTGAACTCATTATTTCTTCATAAAGATTAATATTTGTCCTGATAGGCTTTCTGGGTGATGTATATTCTATAAATTCCTTAATCAATGCATCAATCCGATCAATTTCCGACGGAATATCTTCTGCAGCAGCTGTCAGAAATTCCCTGTTGTCGATTTTATCTTTCATCTGGCCTGTATATATTTTAATTGAAGTCAGAGGATTTCTTATTTCATGTGCAATCGAAGAAATAATTTTATCCATAAACTGCAATTTATCATATTTTCTAAGTTCTTCCATAAGAACTATTTGTTCCTCTGTTTTTTTCTTGATGATTTTTTTTAATCTATGATTAATACTGTAAACCGAAAATATGATAATCATCATGCCTATACATATCATAATTGCAATTTTAGCATAAAAATCATATTGTTCCTTGATATTTTTGATAGGAGTACCGAACCATTTCCTGTAAATAAGGTCATACATCCCGTTTTTCTGTATTTCCTTCAAACCATAATTTAGTTTATCCAGTAGCTCACGATCCTCTTTTCCTACAGCCATTGCATATTTCTTTTCGTTTAGTGCTCCTCCTACTATTTTTACCGATTCCGTATTATTATTCTCATTGCATAAATAGTTGACTGTCAAAGTATTACCTATCATTGCATCAACCTTATATTCCAAAAGCGATTGCAATGCTTCTTCTAACGTATCAAATTCAATTATTTTAATATCCTTTATACCGCTTATCTGATAATATATGATGTCTTCCCTTATTAATGCAACTTTTTTTCCGGACAAATCACTCTCATTTTTTATATTCAATGAATTGCTCCTCACAAAAATTGATTGTGAATTCATTATGAGTGAATCAGTAAACAAAAATTTTGTTTTCCTTTCAGGTGATTCCTTCATTCCCTGAATTATATCAACTTGATTATTTTCAAGAGCATTATAAGCATTTTCCCATTTCATGGGTATAAAATTAAAATAAAGTCCGGTTTCAAGGCTTATCGCTTTAAGTAAATCAACATTAAAGCCTTTATAAACTCCTTCTGAATCAACATATTCATAGTCCAGCTAAGAATTGTCAATAGTTAAATCAAAAATATTTAAAATTTAAGTTG
>CAZNMO010000260.1:0-2373 GCA_964574195.1 uncultured Clostridiaceae bacterium
ATTTTAGCGTTAAATCAGCAAGTAATTTTGGATGGTGTTGTGAAATAAGTGAGGAAGCACCTACTATATATGCATAAATTTCTTTAGATACTTCATTTTGCGAAAGTAAAAAGTTTAGATATCTTTCCATGTATGATGGATTTGATTGGGTTGAAACCAAAATTAGATTAATTAGACTAAACTTAAAATCTTTTAAGTTAACTATTTGCCCCCAATCATTAACTCTCTCTTTTTGAGAATTTTCTAAAAGCCAGTCGATTGATACATCCAAAATCATTTTAGACATTTGATTTGAGGGTATATGAATACCTAAATATTGCCAAACTTCAAAAATCTTCAATATTTGAGGATATACTTGATGTAGAGTACTTGGTATTAATTTCAAAACATATTCTAAAAGTGTTCGCCATAAGAATGTATCAGATGGCCAAGGGTGTTGAATAGCGAATTGTAATTTATCAGGCTGTTCCAAAAATATTGGATTTGCCTTGGTTTTCTCTGCTTGAAACCATGTTAATAACTTATTAAAAAGATCGAAATCCTTTTCCCGCAAAGTTTGCGTATATCCACTACTCAACTCAATAAATTTCGGATGTCCTATTGGTCCAATTATCCATGCTCTTAACCATTGTGATCTGAGTTGTTGAAATTTTGGATTCGTTAAATGACTTACCCACAGATCATCAATAAACTCTCGTTGAGCAAGCAATTCTACAACCCTACTTATATAAGGAGGTTGTCCAAAGCTTTCTATTTTATTTAACCAGTTTTGTTCTTCTTCTAAAAGAAGATAAAGTAATGACCACTCATAAAATATGTCATGTGTAAAATCAACAGCAGAACTTTTAGAGTTTACATGGATGATACCATCTACCACCAAGCTATCTAAAGCATCGATAGGCTGAATCTCTCTACGTTTGACACTATTGCTAAGGTTTATAGATTTAAGTTCAGAAAGCCTTTTTAAAAAATCCTGTCGATTGTAAGTAGATTGACCAGTTTCATTAAATCCGCCTCGTTTCCACCAAGCATCTATTAATTCTAGTTCTGACTCAGGTTCAAAATTATTAGCTTTTAAGCTTGTTACAACTTTCGTAAAAAATGGACGTCTAATGATTTCTTTGACTTTACTATCACTGAATAATAACTGCTGAATACTTGGAATTTTTTGAGCTAATGCATAACATTCATCATCATTTAAAAGTTCTACGTTAATAGTTTGGATATTAATATTCTTTAAAAGAGCACCGATCCACACTTTTAATGGTTCAAGCCCTGTGTCTCTTAAAGTGGTAACGATTTTCCAATTGGCTAAATCATCATTATTAAAAATTGAACGAATTAAATCTTCAATAATTGGTTTACTGTTTTCACTAACTCTGTCTATACCATCAATAAAGACAATTGGAATTCCCCCAGTAGCTTCTAAACTGATTAGCCACTCTGAAATTGAAAAACTCGGCAGCCCAACTCTAGATAGATATGCTAACCAATTATTACTTCCTGTAAGTTGATCTGATTTAATAAATAAAAATGGTGAATTATTAGCTTTTGACTCAGCGATTTGTCTTAATAGAACTGATTTACCTGTACCTGACAAACCAGTAATTTGTATAAATCTGCCTGAATTTAGTTTATCTTCAAACTCGTTGTGTAATATAGGTCTAGATAACTCTACTCCATCAATCATCTTCGAAACTAATTCCAAACTTTGCTGACTAATATCTTTAATTTTTTGTACTTCTGGAATATATAATCTTTGATCAAAGACCTTGCATTCAAAAAAATCATTGATTTCACTGAAATTTAAAGTATCGAGGCTTTCTGCTCCAATATCATTATGATTTTCATTATGAATAATAAGTGCTTTTGCTGTCGGGTAATTTTCATGATGTGTAAAAATTAAAGAACCTGATATTCCATGAAAATTTTTCTTTTTTTCTATTAGATTAGGAGTCGGATCGGAATGTAGATTGTAATATATAAGTGTGTTAACAACTCTGGGTACGTCAAATACCAATGGTGTTACACCAAAATCTCTACTACTAAACCCATAACTAACATAGTAATCACTAATGCTTTTTTCATTAATAATTAAAGTATCATGAGCTGTTTCGGTTACATTGATAATTACTAAATCTTTTGTTTTCTCATAATAAATTTTTGCTATTTTAAGATTAGTATTGTCATTATTTTGTAAGACGTTAATATCTTTTATGTCAAATTCTTTCGGACAAGCTCTACAACATCCATCTTCTTTTCTTTGATATAAGTCGCAGATATTCTGTTGATTACAAATACTATGTTTAGATGTAATAACAAAGGATTTCTTGTCATCATAGGATTTGAAAAAATATCCACTTGATTCACTAT
>CAZNMO010000260.1:2383-5580 GCA_964574195.1 uncultured Clostridiaceae bacterium
GGCTTTAGAATCACCTCCGTTTGGTTCTTTCAGGAGTACTTTTACTTGTATTAAATTATTTGTATTCATAGCTAAGTGTGTTCACGCCATTAGTCGGATATGATTCATTAATACTATAACCTAGACTTTTAAAATCATTAATTTTTTCCACTAGACTAGGATTATCTGAGCTTAAATGAATAGTTGGGGTATTATCTAAACTGAGTATTCTGGCTAATGTAATATTATTAGGGTGATGATGCCTTTCATTGTTTGCACACAATATATAGTCAGTCTTTCCCAAAAGACTTAATAATTCAATATTTGTATTTCGCTCACTTCCATGATGAGATATTTTTACCACATCAAACTGATGATTACTAAAACCTAAAATATTCAATCCTTCAATCACATCTTCAGCATGAGCATCCCCTAAAAAAAGCCCAGAGAAAGATCCGCATTGAATGACTAATCCTATACTTGATTTATTAGTAATAGATGGATCTTTTACAAAAACATCTTGACCAGATTGAATTTTTTGTAAAACTTCCTCAGGCTTTATTTCTTCAGTTTTCGAACTTGAGATTTGCTTTTGCCTTTTCTTTTTTTCTTCTCTTTCTTTTTGAACATTGGCATCATTTAACATGCATTCTAGGGCTTCAGCCGTTGGCGTTATCGCGATTAACATAATATCATTAATTGTTAATGGGCTAGAATCTCTTATTAAACTTAAAGTTTTAATTCCTCGTTCTGCCAATAATCGTTGCTTCAGAGCATTATCTTGATTATATGAAATTTGTTTTTGTACACTTGCTATAATGTCAGGAATATCTTGTAGGCTATTAAAAATAATGGTGTCAATTTTAATATGAGTATCAAGTAAAAATTCAAATCCACCAATATGGTCATCATCATTATGAGTGACTATCACTATATCAATAGTTCCATCTTCGCCTAAAATATTTTCTATATTAGTTAATACATCTCTACGAGCTATGAATGATTTAGGACCACAATCGATCAAAATTTTTGAGTGATCAAAATCCAGTAGAATACAATCACCGTGAGCAGCATCTATTACATGAATCTTTAACATTTAATTTTTATATAAAAAATGATTTATAAATATTCTATCTATTTATATCAAAAATGGAATAAATTTTTAAATTAAGTTCATGAAGTTATTTGAATAGCCTCTTTAATTATAGTCATACATAACCATTTTTATAACTTGAGCTGAGCAAAAATCTTTTGAACTGAATCTGCAAAATGAGAATAGGCTTGCTCCCATGTTACCTTCTCAACTCCAAATACCATTGGAGTCACAAAATCGTTAAATCTTTCCTTATATAAAGGGTTTTGACCTAACTCCTCTAAGCCAAATAATAATTCAGCCACTGGCTCCTCCCCCATCAAAGCATGTTGGCGACCATAACGCTGAATATCCATTTTTATAACTTTTATTGCTAGATCAGCTAAATAAACAAAATTTTGTGATTTTCCATAAGTAATTTTAAAGTAATCATAGATATGGCGAACCAAAGATTCATCATCTACTCTTTCGGCGTTTCTAGCGAAGGCTGCTGTGCGCCGTAAAATCGCAATTAGTTTTTCAATACTTGTACTTGCAATAGTGACACAGGGAAAGCTATCAACAATGCATCCTTGCTGCGTTAAATCATAAACAAATGAAGTAATGTTTCTCATCTCAAAAGGTTCTAGTAAATTTGTTTCTACTAGCTCTAGCTTAATAAATGGTCTCAAGCAAGGTGACTGATTAAAAGTTTGAGGATATCGAATTAATAACTCAATATAACGATATTCATCATTAACTATTGGCTTACCCTCTATCATGAAAACATTAGACTTTGATATTTCCTCTTGTATTTGCTGAAATAACTGCTTTCGTACAACTTTACTTTGAGATCGACTTAATACAATTTCTGATTTAGGTACGATTTTGATATCGACATCTTCAGACATGCGATTCAATTGAATACTTGCTTTAGCTAAAGATGTACCGCCTGCAAAGACCAAATCATGACTATCGAATTTTAAAGGTTGTAGTATCTTTAGCAATTCAACAACATAATAGTCTTTTTCAACGATAGATGTTGCGCCAATACCAAGAGCATCAGCGACATCCGTAAACAAATTTTTTATATCAGACATTAATTTGGCTACGACCTACAGATAGCTGGCGTGTAAAACGACGTGGCGTTTTTATCTGAGTGAATGCAGGAATTTGAGTAGATTCACCTGACAAATATTTTGCTGTAGCTTCACCTAATGTAATTTTCACATTTAGTCGAGTCAAAGCTTCCAAAATCACAGCATCTGCACCTTCTGGACAAGCTGGCATTACTTTACCAGTAATCTGATTTTTTCTTGCTTTTGTATAGATGCCATAGCCAATTTTGAGCAACTCACCTTCTTGAACCAAGTTTCGTAGAACCCTTCCAATTTGGTCATAGTCTGCAATATCTTTGAAGTCATCACGCATAAAAACATAGTGTTTGGAGCGTTTGATACGCATCTGCACTTTTGCTTTGATCGTCATCATGTCCTCCTAACTCTAAATATCATCACTTTCAAGGTAGCAAAAATACGACATTTTGTCGAGCAAAAATACGACATTAGAGTATGAAAAAGCCCATTTAAAATGAGCAATGTGTGTCTAAATTTTGGTGGCTATTCAAGAAGGAAAATTTTTAAATATATTTCAACTAAAAACCATTTAGCCGTGAGTGAAATTTCACGGCTAAATGGTTTTTAAGTGTGTTTGACTAATCAGTAGTATTGTGTATTTTACTTATAAGCATGTTCTAATTTTCGTAATTTGGATAATCAATATATCCCTTAGATCCCCCTCCATACAAAGTTGCTGGGCTTAACTCAGCCAATGGAAACCCATTTTTAAATCGTCCAACTAAATCAGGATTACTTATGAATAATTTCCCAAAAGAAAATAGATCAGCTGCATTCGACTGTAAATGTTCATTTGCAAGTCCTAAATCATAACCATTATTCGCTAGGTATGTCTGGTTAAACCGACTACGTAGCGCTTGATAATCAAATGGTGCAATATCACGAGGACCTCCTGTAGCACCTTCAACAACATGCAAATAGACGATACCTAATTGATTGAGTTGTTCAGTAATGTAATTGTATTGAGGCTGGGGCTCCTTACAACTGATCCCATTCACTGGAGTTACAGG
>CAZNMO010000261.1:0-1340 GCA_964574195.1 uncultured Clostridiaceae bacterium
AATCTCTTCCATGTTCGATTCTACTCTATGTTAGAACATTTCTGTGAATGCTATTCTGATCTAAGTGGTCTTATTCTTTGTCCCGTGCTAGGAAGCATTACTCCTCTTTTCATTCCAAATTCAAGAATACGACCGATACGATTGATTGGTCTATGTGCCTCTCTTATTACTTTTTTGTATCCCCCTGTTCCTCGGATACAATTCGATCCTTCTACGGCCAAATCTCAATTTGTGGAAAGCCTTCGATGGCTTCCTTATGAAAACATCAATTTTTATTTGGGTATAGACGGTATCTCTTTATTCTTCGTGATATTGACCACATTTCTGATCCCTATTTGCATTTTAGTGGGTTGGTCTGGTATGAGAAGTTATGGGAAAGAGTATATTACAGCATTTCTAATTCGTGAATTTATAATGATCGCCGTGTTCTGCATGCTGGATCTTCTACTATTCTATGTTCTTCCCGAAAGTGTGCTAATCCCTATGTTGTGCGGAGCTGAGTATCTTCTATTCGCTGGGATAAAGCCTTTCCTCTGCAGGGGCCTTGTGCAGTAAACCCCCTACGGGCGGTCGTCCGTCGTCCTAAAGTAGTCCCCGCGAAGCTTTCGGGAAGAGGGGTAGTCTTGTGTGTAAGCATAGCATTTCTGGTCGAACCCGCCCAACCCAACTAAGAAGAACCGAACCTGACAGACACATCTTTTTCTTTTTGGGAGGGTACTCCGAGTAGTGGGTACCTCGTAAGACCTCGACCCGCCTACTCGGGTCTTGTATGAATATGCAGGAAGGGGTGCTCCTAGGTGTGTGTAGGGGTTGTGTTTGTTCGCGAGAAAGGATTCCTCGTCAAGTAAGTTTGGGGGGTGTGGACACACTTGCGCGAATTCGGGTAACGGCTACAAGGGAGAAAGAGAAAGGAAACTGTACCCGACCAGGGATGGACGTAAACTCGTAAGCTACCGAAGGTAGGGATAATCGTCCAGGTCTTATTGTGAAAGAAAAAAGCCGCCCCGCCACAGCAGACGGGTTGCTTCCTCTGTCGTCGCCGGGGAGCTCTTGGCGAGGAGACCTTAGGATAAGTTGCTAAAACAAAGGGGATGGGAGGATCGACCCGTTCAGATAATTCCGAAGAAAGACTGTTGGCAGCAGGTAGAGAGATTTTTTTTTCCTCTTCAAAACACAAGGAAATGCGGGCAGGGTAGAGCTCGGCAGAGGGTTCGAGAATAGGGTAGGGTCCTGTCCTTAAGATTCAGATAAGAAAAGAGTTCCAAACCTTTATGCTCCGTACAAGTGCTGCATACAAGTTCCGGCCAGGATGATTGAGAAAGATTCAACCAATTTGAACC
>CAZNMO010000261.1:1350-5573 GCA_964574195.1 uncultured Clostridiaceae bacterium
AAATGCGGGCAGGGTAGAGCTCGGCAGAGGGTTCGAGAATAGGGTAGGGTCCTGCCCTTAAGATGAAGATAAGATTCGAGTTCCAAACCTTTATGCATGCACCCCCGTACAAGTGCTGCGTACAAGTTCCGGCCAGGATAATTGGGAAAGATCAAACCAATTTGAACCGCTCACATCACAATAGTAGTAGCGTAAAGGCCGTAAGTCGGGGGGCGGCCATAACATAAGGCTATTACTTTCACACCTCTCTCTCTCTCTGAGAGAGTGATCCGCTGCGTGAGCAACCCGACTGTGCCTTACATGTGCTCTACAGGCCGCACGTAATCTTTCTTCCCAACGAGCCCTTTTTTTTATTTGGAAGACGGGCATTGCGTTCGGTTCGAAAGGCATGGTTTTCAGTATGTCTCCAGATAGGGCCCCCACTAGTCCGGCTAGCTAGTGAGCGGTTCTTTCGGGCGGGAAGCAGGCCGGACCCTACGGGCGGGCATCTCCCGCAACGCAAGCACCATTGTTCGACACCACCCGAGAAGCAAAAGATTCGTCAGTCCAGGCTGAAAATACATGCATAGATAGTGGTTTAATGCCAAGGCCGACGACGGAAGCTCGGGACGGAGCCGTATGAGGCGGAAGTCTCACGTACGGTTCTCTGAGAAGGGAGTGGCTACCTACTGGAGCTTCGACCAAGCACCACCGGTCAATTCCGCTTTGGGGCCACCCCTGACTCTACCATTATTATAGGGGTATGGGGTTCGAGACAAAGAAAGATCAAGGCAGCATATCAGTTGTTCCTTTATACTTTACTTGGATCTGTTTTTATGCTATTAGCTATTCTGTTGATTCTTCTCCAAACAGGAACAACCGATTTACAAATCTCATTAACCACAGAATTTAGTGAGCGGCGCCAAATCTTTCTATGGATTGCTTCTTTCGCCTCTTTCGCCGTCAAAGTGCCTATGGTACCAGTTCATATTTGGTTACCCGAAGCTCATGTAGAGGCACCTACGGCAGGATCCGTCATCTTGGCAGGAATTGCTTTAAAATTGGGAACCTACGGGTTTTTAAGATTTTCAATACCCATGTTTCCCGAAGCGACACTTTGTTCCACTCCTTTCATTTATACTTTAAGCGCGATTGCTATAATATATACTTCCTCGACCACTTTAAGGCAGATCGATCTTAAGAAGATCATTGCTTACTCCTCAGTAGCTCATATGAATCTGGTGACTATTGGTATGTTTAGTCGGGCGGCGGCCGTTAGGTCACCTATTTTGAGTTATGGACACACAAGGCCAAAACATGTGTGCCGGGCGCGCGACCCATCAACCTACTAGCAATGGGGGAGAAAGCATAGCACGTCGCAATAAAAGCTTGATTCGAGGCGTCAGCAAAACACTGCCGTCTGTTCCAAAAACAAAAGCCCCTTAGCGCCCCGGGACGGGAGTGGGGGACGGCCCTACGCGCAGGCAACAGCAGCACCGGCTCTACGAAGTCAGAATCGAATCTTTCTGTTGGCTTTCCCAATTCATTCGTGAATAATAATTCAAGGGCGTGAAGCGAGTACTTCTAGCTGCTTCGCCTGCTTCTTATTATGGCGGCTATGTTTTCGTGGCGAAAATGAACGAAAAGCGAGATGAGCATGCTATTTTCAAATCGATTGATAGATAGCCTAATCTGTTCTGATAGATCGAAAGAGATAGAGAGGGAATCTCTCAAGAATAAGGGGAAATCTCCTATTTCTATCTATTGATGAGACAACTATCTATTCTTGATCCATCAGAAAGAAATCGATATGTATCTGATGGAGTCTACATCGTACGTAGAGCGCCCAAGCGCTTTTTAGGCCTGCTCCGTTCTCTTATCCATCGGTCCAATGCACTGGGCTCATCTCGTGGAGGGAAAAGCCAAAATTGAGTTGTAGTCTTGTTGTTCGCCGCCTCGACGCATTCCCTTCTCTCCCCGGCATCGTCCCACACAGAAAGAAAGAGCGCAGAGCCCCGGCCCGACCTGTGGGTCCGCTAACGTAAAGCGAGGAGTTGAGCCTGAACTGGCGAACCGAAGTCACTTTCGGAACCATACTTCCTACAGCTAACATGTGTCCAGTCCAGCGGGAACGCGCAGCGCAAACGAACCTGAGCTGCTATACCGAATCCCCCGCTGGCCATCGGGGACCGAGTGGTAAGGCCATGATCCGCAGGGGAACAGATCACTCATTCTTCCATTGGGGACAGGTGCACGAACGACAACTCCAAACGTCACACATCCGCCGCCTACCTACCGTTTAGGTGGCACCAGCGAGATCCAGCTAAGGTAAGGAAGTGTCGCGGCTGCTCCGCTCCGCTGCGCTGCGGTCTCATGAACTGAACTTCGTTGCCTTCCCGCGCGCGAAGCGAATTGGCGCTGTGCTGTGGGTCAGTTTCGGGGCGGGGAGCGAAGAGAGACCAGAAGAATGATTCATTTGGATCGACGAGCTTTTTCAGCCCAAAAACTCAGAATCAATGGAATGTCTGTCTATCCATGAACATCTATTCTATCTGTATATCTAGGGGATCTCTCTATACATATAGATTTTTTTTATGGAATGATATGATCGGCTAGCCGTAGCCGCATATCAGCTACGCTCAATGCGGGATTTCTGTTGGATCAGATCTTTTGGGAAGCTTTTGGACCTAGCGAAAAGGGCTCTAAGCCTTCACGCAAGCAAGCGCGAGAGAAGCGGAGCACGAAGCTACCGCTTCCCCCGACCGACTAAAATACAACAGTCGCGACCTACTTTGATTCAAAAGAAAGGCGAAGGGTTTGGCAACAAGCAAACGGCTTTCTATCATAGTAGCAAGGGTTCCAAACCTTAACTACTTAAGTACCAAAGGCTGCTTTTGGTTGGTTTCATAATGGGGCTGTTCACTACAAGCTATCAGCGCTCAGCGCTGTCTTAGATTGAACGTTGACTTATCTTATTGCCGTTCAATCTCTAAGGCGGGTTTCCGCTGAGAACGGAATAGTGTTCGTGTCCAAAGGTGAACAAAGCCCTAGCTTCTAGAGTTCGCTGCTTTTCCCAGGCCGGAGAAGGGCTTATACTGCTCGCCTTTGTTTGATATGTTCATTCAGTACCAATACAAACGAAAACTACACCAAAGTGGAAGGGCCAGTATAGAAGCTAGAAGTAGCTAGCCTATAGTAGTCGGCCTAACCAAAGCCTCACGACAACATAAAATTAGCCTTATGAATTGAATCTTAAGTAGGGGGCTTAGCCCGCCCGCCTATCAATCAAAGAGGCTGAGAGTAAGCGTAAGCTCACCCGGAAGCTCGAAGAGCTTCCCTTCATTCGCTTCGCGGGAGCCGCACAGCACATAGCTGGAAGTCAGAGGGCCCATACTACCTGCCTAACCCTTCGCTCCGAGGGACCGTAGATCGGAAAGCGCCTTCTAAACCACCCCATTCATCCAAAAGAGAAGGGAAGGGGCCTATGTATTTGCATGACCCCTGCAGATTTCACCCTATCTATACCCGGAGCCACTCCCCTAGCGGTCCTGCCACCACGCCGCAGAACGGGAGCTCGTGTGGAACCTTTTATTCTGGCGTAACAGCGGTAGAACGTAACAAAATATTACGGCCGCCTAACATAGGGGACGGAGGTACGGTAAACTCGGCCAAAATATGAGACCCGAAGGGCCCGGCGCGCACAATCCTATCCTATCCGAGTCCGAGTTTACCCCTTGCACTTCGGACAGCCGTCCGTAGCATCATAAGGAGGACCCCCCTTTCGAGGTACAAAAAGAGTACGGTACATAGGAGGTTGGTCTTTCTCAACGTGGTGTATAGCACGAAAAACCTTTCGATACAAGATAGGGCCGTTCACATGAAAGAAAAAAATGAATCCTTTCTTATCTTCTTTCCCTCTCGGGAAAGAGAAAGAGGGTCTTATGGAGGGAGGGGGGAGGGTAAAGGCTTGGGCATACCTATCCCGATAGGACCCCATAAAATAACGGGAGCTGTGGAGAGGTTCCATATTTCCGAGACGAAGGACAGCACTTCTGTACGTGATCGTAGTATGTCACGTCGTCTCGTCCCCGCTGCATCGAAGAGTACCTATGCACTATGTTCCGTTTCACTGATAAGGAAGATAGCGTTGGGGTGGGGGTCTACGATGTGATACTAAAGTATGACCGGGGGAGATACATGCTAACTATGGGTAGAAAGCAGGAACCATTATGTAAAGAATTTCG
>CAZNMO010000262.1:0-5549 GCA_964574195.1 uncultured Clostridiaceae bacterium
GTTTTTAAAAAGGAGAGGTCAAATTTTTCAAAAGTGGGATTGCCACTTCACGAACTGTCCTGTGGGCAAGTTAATCTTCAGCCATTAGAGGGGGGTTGTATTTTTCCTCTTGAAATGGAGGATTAAAAATGATTTCTTCCAAAGGCTCTATCGGCTTTTCCTTGCGCTCAGCAGCAGTTCCGCAAATCTTGCAGCTGATATCTGTCTCATCCAGTAAATTGCCGCATATTTTACAATACATACTCGATCCTCCGTTACAGTATTATTCTCTGATTTGTAATTCTAATTCTTCTTCCGTGTAGACTCTGCCGCTTTTTCCGACAATGCACTCACTGCTCTGCCGAGGTTTTGGTTCGATCAAAGTCTCCTCTGTTGTCTCTGCAGGTTCTATATTGGCTTCTTTGTCAGGTCCCGTTTTCCCAGGCACCTCTGTATTTGGTTTTTGTTCTTCGTTCTGAAATTTCTGCAGGAGACCTTCTTCAACATTTTTTAATCGGGAATCTATGCTTTGCAAGGTTTTCACCTGAACATTTACCTTCCAGTACCAAAGCTTCGTGCGACGGAAAATCAACGTCAGCAATGATAATACAAGGATAAATAAAATCATGATTAATAGCACCACCTGAAACAGTGATGCCGTATCCAAACCAAGACTCTCCATCCATCCTTTGACGATATCAAGCAATATGCTGTTATTTCCCATTTTTGGTCCCTTTATGTATATAGATATAATTGTATATATTATAATACAAATGCTGCGTAATAGCAAATACAACGTAAAAAGAGCGGGAAGTATTCCCGCCCTGTATTACAAGAGAGATCGAATGAGTGTGGTCAGGCATCTTCGCAATGACCATCTCGTAAAATTAGTCCAACTGGGTCTAACCGATACTTTAATATAGTTGATCCTTGTTATCACCTCTTGTAACTTCTTTCAAGTCACTATTTTGCAATTGCCGTAAGTCGTTCGAGGTATTTTTTACATTGTTGATCCTGCTATTATCGCATCTGTTGCCGTCTGATGAACTGTTTCTTATTTTACTGTTTGTGTTCTTGTTTTTCATTTCTAATCCCTCCTCGTTTATTATTGTTTTCAAATCCAGTTTAGTTATTAGCGGAAATAACAGGAATTTTTATCTTAAAAAATGAATATAAATTATTGACAATAGGTATATATTTAGACATTTTTAGTTTTTTGTCTAGTGGTTTTTTCAAATTACAGTGCTACACTTAAATAGGTGTGCATTTATTTTACGCAAAGGAGGATGATAGTTATGGGTAAAATGAAAGAAAAAATAGAAGCATTCAGCTTGAAACGAGTGGTTCATTATCTGGATTCCAACCCTGACGAGAATATTCCAAAGTTAATAGACTGGATAGAAAAGCTGGATAAAGAACATAATTATGCAACACCGTGCCGATTGGCAAAAGAAGCATTGGCGGATTCCAACAATAACTGGAACAACCTTATGAAGAGTCTTTATACCGATATCGACCCGAGTGTCAGAAAAACAATTTTTGAAAACTTTTTTATCAATGGTCTGATCCTTCGGAATCAAAAGAAAAAGGAATTGGAAGAAAAATATCAATGTAACATTCCCTGGACCCTGCTGATGGATCCAACTTCCGCATGCAATCTGCACTGCACCGGATGCTGGGCTGCGGAATACGGCGATACACTTTCTTTAAGCTACGAGACTCTCGATCATATTATCGAACAGGCAAAAGAACTAGGAATGCATTT
Organism: uncultured Clostridiaceae bacterium; assembly: GCA_964574195.1. Taxonomy (GTDB): domain Bacteria; phylum Bacillota; class Clostridia; order Lutisporales; family Lutisporaceae; genus BRH-c25. The sequence continues at coordinate 1,745 of CAZNMO010000262.1, forward strand.
CTTTATCTTTACAGGCGGAGAGCCTTTGGTCAGGAAAAAAGATATTATTATGCTATGTGAAAAACATAATGATTGCGTATTTTCAGCTTTTACCAACGGGACTCTAATTGATGAAAACTTTGCCGACGAAATGCTCAGAGTGAAAAACTTTATGCCGGCTATCAGCGTGGAAGGTTTCGAGGAAGAAACCGATATGCGACGCGGCAAAGGCACTTATCGAGCGGTCATTAAAGCAATGGACCTATTAAAAGAGAAAAAGCTGCCATTTGGATTTTCAACATGCTATCACAGCAAAAACACCGATGTGATTGCCAGCGAAAAGTATTTTGACGAAATGATAGCAAGAGGCTGCAAATTTGGTTGGTTATTTACATATATGCCAGTCGGTAAGGATGCGGTCACCGACCTTTTGGCCACCCCCGAACAACGCGAATTAATGTATCATCAGATCAGGAAATACCGTAGTGAAAAACCAATCTTTACGATGGACTTCTGGAATGACGGCGAGTATGTAAAAGGCTGTATCGCAGGAGGCCGCTGTTATCTCCACATTAATGCTGCCGGGGATATCGAGCCTTGTGCATTTATACATTATGCCGACTCCAACATTAAAGACAAGACGTTGCTGGAAGCACTTCAGTCACCGCTTTTCATGCAATATCGAAAGAACCAGCCATTTAATGAAAACATGCTTCGGCCTTGTCCGCTGCTTGACAATCCGGGAAGATTGGCTGAAATGGTCAAGGAATCCGGTGCTGTCTCCACAGACTTGCAGGATCCCGAAGATGTGGATGATCTGACTGCAAAATGTGTATGTGCAGCGAACAGCTGGAAACCAGTTGCCGATAAACTCTGGACATCCGAGAAATAATCTAGATCTGTTTCTGTATGAATATGCAAAACCCGCAAACAAAAATTTGCGGGTTTTGCGTTTTATTTCAACAAATTTACTATCTATGGTGATGGTCTCTGGTACAAATACAGCGATAGTTGATATCTCTAAAGCAGGCACAGTCTCTAGTCCACGATGGGCTTACTTCATCATCATCATCGTGGTGGTGATGGTTTCGACGTCTGTCTCTATCTTCAATGCCTCCCACTTCATCACAAAAATCAAGGAATCGGTCACGGACACCTAGAACATCGTCATTAAAGTCCGTGTCATGATTTCTACAACTCATGATTAACCCCCCTTCCCTATACCATAATATTTGCAGGCAGCCTATCTTGTTACTTTTTATTCCGGCCTTAAACCTTGAATTTTTCAAACATTTCCAACATTATTTTTTGTTATTTTTCTATTGACAAGCCTCATGTCAGATGGTAAAGTATAAAAGTGCCAAATCACAAGGCAAATATGCGCCATTAGCTCAGTTGGTAGAGCACCTGACTCTTAATCAGGGTGTCCGGGGTTCGAGCCCCCGATGACGTACCAAATAAAAAACCCATGAATTTTAACATTCGTGGGTTTTTTAATTTTTGAAATTTCCATTTATTTTGTTGAATCAGGGTTTCCGCAAAAGTACCTTGTCAAGATGTGAAATGTTGGATTTTGAAGCAATAACCTGATTTGCAAAGTGCAAATACTTCCGTGTAGTCTGGGTGTCCTCATGTCCCATAAGGGTCATTAATTTTAAAATGTCTATTTGCCCATATTTGTCATACTGGTCTAAACAGTAGTTAGTCGCGAAATTATGTCTAAGCTTATGCGAGGAAAGGTCAAAAGGCACTTCATTAGCAATTTTATGTATTAATAACTTCACAGCATTACCTGTCATTTTTTCACCTGTAAATGACATAAATAAGTTTGGAAATGATAAAATTAAATACACCCAAGCAGCTTCAGAGTGAATTATTAGAGAAATCGAAGGATATAGAAAATAATTATTATCTTGCTTTATTTATTTGTGAATCTAGAGGCTATAAATTGCCTTTTGATATTAAAGAAATGTTGAGCATGCAACCCAATCCGGTGACAAAATGGGCGTTAATTCCTGTCACAGACCCCGACAGCATTAAGATATTAACTAAAGAAGAAGTTGAAGCAACCTTAAAAGAATCTACCTATTTTGACGAAATAATAAAGCGTACTTTGTTTTTCTAAAGCACGCTTTTAGATTTTTATATTATTAATTTGAATCCTTTATTATCCCAATTACTATACGAGTATCTTTTCAAGAAGTCGATCCTTATAAGTTGCTTTCCTGGTATATAGTTTGTACAAAATCCTCATCATCGACGTCTTTATATTGTGCATATTTTCTCCATTGCAATACAGAAAACCCACCAGAGATTATTGTCACAGAAACAAAAAACCCTCTAATAAAGCTTCCACTAATTGCTCCAATATCTTGAAAACTTGATGTCACTAAGGCTATTAAAAAACTAATGCATAGGCTTGTTGCAGCAGAGGCACTTTGTGAAAGCTTGGCTTTACTTCTTATTTCGCTTGTCTGACTAGAAACAACATATTTTAATTTGTAATACTCTATCACAAGCAATTTTTGCTTGAATTTAGCACTAAAACCTATTTCAGTATCAAAAGTTCCATCCATCTTACCGCAGCTTTCATATTTAATTTCCGGTTGTCTTGTTTTTCCACTATCAAAACCTGGTACAACATCATTTCCTTTAGAGCTAAAATTCCCATAAGGTTTTGTATTAAATTTTTGTTGGGATGTTCTTAGCTTACGCTTATTGAAATTATTCCTCATAATTACTCACCAACAATCATCTTATACATTTGAATTTTTCTATCATTAGCTACGGTCATAAATTCCTGAATTTTCTTTTCATAATCTACTTTCTTTATCATTTTTTCATATACTTCAAATACATCTACGTCGGTATATATTCCAACTTCGGGAACACTTGTATCCGCATAATATTCACTGAAGTATTCAATAATCTGAGCCTTTTGCATCGGGCCACTATTGGTATGCATAAATACATCATCTTTTTGGTAATTTAAAGGATACCCAATATCATATATTTTGAAATCAAAAGCGTTAGCCAATGGCTCAGAAATATTCATGTAGTTGCTTCTGAATTTATTGAATAAATTATGAAATGTATCCCTATATTCAAAGCAACTTCTTGTTCTAATTCCAATTCTTCTGATTTTTGTTTCTGACATGCAACTCATAGAAGATATAATTTGATGCATAGAAGATATGCTCTTCGAAATAGTGTTCATATTGTCATCATCATTAATTGAGATCCCCATCCTCTCATGTGTTATAGAGACTTTTATTTTCTTATCCTCACTATATACCTCAACCCCATTTTCACCCATTCCCCAATGTTCGAGGCCATAAACCTTAGACATGGCTTCTACTAATAACCCTCTATTATCAATAATACATTATGATTTAACACCAGATTTTTCTTTTCCATATCGTTACCCTTAATAACTAAAGAAATATGTTATTATTTTCCAATTTTCAACAAAATAATGGATATTTTCCATGCCAATTTTTATTTCATTACAACAATAACATTAATGTATTTTATCTCAAGCTATATTTATTGCAATATAATACATTTCACCTGGTGACTTTTTTTAATCTAAAATGAATCGGATTTCTATTAATAATTAAAATTTATTTGTCAAATTAAGCTTCGGGTTATTTATAAATAGAATATTAGGATTTCGGCAATCAATCTTCACTAATTGTGAAACTCGATTGTCTGTATTATAATATATAGAATGCTGATATTGAAAGGAAGCTTGATTATATGAGTGAACCGAGACAAATCGTCTTCGAAAAATTAAATGAACTGGGAATAAATTATGATTTAATTG
>CAZNMO010000263.1:0-2100 GCA_964574195.1 uncultured Clostridiaceae bacterium
TAAAAACTGGACATTTACACGGTATCAGAATTGGATATAATTAGCCTGTAATAATAAATTGATTATTTAGTTTAATTAATACAATGTTCCCGCGAGGGATAAAAATTATTAAGGAGGCAGTTATATGAATAATGATAAAAAGAAATTTTCAGTTTATCAGCTGGCCGTAATAGGTTTGATGTCAGCTATGGTTTTTGTAGCTACAAATTTTAGAATAGATATTCCTACTCCGCTAGGAAAAACTATGCTGCATTTGGGAAATGTTATGTGCCTTTTATCAGGACTTTTGTTTGGCGGTGTAATGGGAGGTTTGGCAGCTGGATTCGGTTCTGCTATATTTGACTTGTTTGATCCTTCGTTTGCTCCTGAGTTCTGGATAACATTCATCCTGAAATTTGCGATGGGCTTTATTGCAGGCTACATTTCGCACATGAACGGTTTAAACGGGGAAAACAAAAAAATGAATGTTTTAGCAGCAGTTGTAGGTGCTGCAGCATATGTTGCTCTCTACATATCTAAAACCATCATAATGCAGCTTGTGGTGCTTAATAGCACATGGGAGGCTGTAGCGGCTGTAGCGGTTACCAAGTTCATAGTATCTTCCGTGAACGGCATCATAGCAGTAATAGCGTCAATAGCGCTTGTTTTAAGCATACGTCCGGCATTGAAGTCTGCAGGAATCTTTGAAAAATTAAACAGATAGCTTTAGAATTCTAAGCAAACGAATGAAATATTTCGTTTGCTGTTTTTTTATTGAATAGGAAAATTTTCTTTCCTATTCAATAAAAAATGAGGATTGCAAAGGACGTAACGTCCTTGCCGTTAAGGGGGGTGCTCAGTAAAAATGCTTTTAAAAAGCATTTTTACGCCGAAGGGGGACATAGGTTCCCCTAGCTGGAGTTGAGTAGCAACTCTTTTTATGCCCTAACCCAATTTGTCCTAGCGAAGCGAAGGACAAATTGTTGGTAGGTCAAACGCAACGAGCAACAAATCTGCACGAGCGAAGCGAGTGAGCAGATTTGAAATGCGAGACTGCGATAGCCCTAACCCAATTTCTATATTTTAACCCATCTAGTTCACAGTTGTTTATAGCTTTAATATATTAATATATTAAAATTTCATTTCATTCAAGAATTAAAAAGTAAGTTGATACATACATTTTAATATATACATATTATTCAACCATTTTATTCCATACACGCTTGACTTTATAAAGATTAAGTATTATAATAATATAAATTTATGCGAATATACAAACGAAAGGAAATCGTTAACACATTAACAATCATTTTATCCGAATGACACTGATATGATTTTGAGCAAGTGAGAAAAATATTTAAATTTGTATGATTTTGAAGTTTTTTGAAATAAAAAGGAGGTTAATTACAATACGGATTTAATTTTTTCCATTTTGTTTTTTTAATCATTTGGTTCAGATATTTACATTTATCTAATTTATACAAAATGAAATGAATTTATTTGACTGTTTCAGCCAGATAAATTTGGTGCGACAACGCATTTAGTTTTGCAATATTATTATTAATGTAAAATAAGGAGGAAAGCAAATGAGTGGAGATACTTTGCAGATTTTTATTGCCATGGTATGTTATATGGCAGTGGTTATTGGTATTGGATTGTACTATGCAAAGCGTGCTAATGAAAACAGCGAGGCCTTTTTTATAGGTGAAAGGTCACTTGGACCTTGGGTAACTGCAATGAGCGCTGAAGCTTCGGACATGAGCGGATGGCTTTTGATGGGACTTCCCGGAGTTGCTTATTGGTGTGGACTAAGTGATGCAGCGTGGACTGCTATAGGTCTTGCAATAGGAACTTATGTCAACTGGTTATGGGTGGCCAAAAGGCTCAGAAGCTATTCGATAATTGCCGGCGATGCAATTACAGTTCCAGATTTTTTCAGCAATCGTTTTAAAGAAAAAGATAACAGACCTTTGATGACTATAGCAGCATTGTTCATTTTGGTTTTCTTTACTGTATATGCATCCAGTTGCTTTGTTACAGTTGGAAAATTATTCAGTACACTATTTGGCTTTTCATATGTTTCAATGATGATTGCAGGTGCAGTATTCGTAGTTTTCTACA
>CAZNMO010000263.1:2110-5381 GCA_964574195.1 uncultured Clostridiaceae bacterium
GTCGGTGGATTCCTGGCAGAGACTGCTTCTGACTTTATGCAGGGCATAGTAATGTTCACCGTTTTGGTTTTTGTTTTGATAGTCGGAACTACAAGAGCAGGCGGTGTATCAGCTGTTATAGACAATGCGAGATCGATTCCGGGATTCTTTGAATTCTTCGGAATAGCAACTCCGACCGTTGTTGACGGTGTACAGCAGGTTGAAGCAGGTAAACCGGTGTTCGGGGCTGCAGGTGCTTACGGATTCCTTACAATAATATCTACTTTATCATGGGGCTTAGGATATTTCGGAATGCCGCACGTTTTGACAAGATTCATGGCTATCAGAACTTCTAAAGAAATAACCATGGCTCGTAGAATAGCAACTATATGGGTTGTAGTATCACTGTTTGCAGCAGTTGCACTAGGTTTGATAGGAAGATGTTTATTCCCGGTAGAACTTTTAACAGCTGGCAAGGCTGAAAGTGTATTCATTGTTCTTTCATCCAATTTGCTGCCTGCGCTTCTTGCAGGGTTTGCGATGGCAGGAATTCTTGCAGCAACAATCAGTTCATCGGATTCATATCTACTTATAGGGGCTTCAGCATTTTCAAAAAATATATATGAAGGTCTTATGAAGAAGGATGCAACCGACCAACAGGTTATGAAGGTATCAAGAATAGTTCTTCTTACAATCGCATTGATCGGCATAATAATTGCTCTTGATGAAACCAGCATCATATTCAGAATAGTATCATTTGCATGGGCAGGTTTCGGAGCAGCATTCGGTCCTATTATGCTGTTTTCGCTTTTCTGGAAGAGAACAACACACGAAGGAGCAATTGCAGGTATGCTTGCCGGCGGTATAATGGTATTTGTATGGAAGCTTATACTTAAACCAATGGGCGGAGTATTCGGTATTTATGAATTGTTCCCAGCATTCGTAATTTCTTGTATATTCATAGTAGTAGTTTCTCTTATGACTAAAGAGCCGTCTAAGGAAATACAGGATGAATTTGAACGCGCAAAACAAGGAATAATAGAATAATTTTACAAGTTAAATAATATTAAAAGGGCTGAATTCAGCCCTTTTTTGTAAATTATTTTTGGATCAGCGCCTCCATAGCATATTTGTAGCCATGAAATCCAAAGCCCGAAATCTGACCGATGCATGCCGGCGCCGTAACTGATTTGTGCCTGAATTCCTCTCTTTTGTAAATATTTGAAATATGAACCTCAACAGCTTTCAAATCAACTGATTTAAGGGCATCATAAATTGCTATGCTGTAGTGAGTGTAAGCTCCCGGATTTATTATTATTCCGTCTGATGAGATGTAAGCGGACTGAATGAAATTTATAATTTCGCCCTCTATGTTGCTTTGCAGTATTTCTACTTCAACATTAAGCTTTTCGGCCTCATCTCTTATGAATTCACATAAATTTTCATAATTGTCCGCACCGTAAATATCCTTTTCTCTTATACCTAAAAAATTGATGTTCGGACCGTTAATTACCGTTATCTTCATTTAATTTCCTCCAATAATTTCATTATCGTATCAACTGCTTCTGAAATGTCGCCGCTGTTATAAATCTCAATATCGCAATATTTTTTATAAAGCTCGATTCTTTCCTCGTACAGCTTATATATTTTTACCTTGCCTTCTGCCAGGAGAGGACGTGTATCGGTTTCAATATCCATTAGTATGCTTTCTACAGGTCTGTTTATAAATATGATTATAGAATTATCTTTAAGGTATTCGATATTTTCTTTTCTTTTAACTATTCCGCCCCCCGTGGCGATTATATGTGAATTTAATTTGCCAAGCTCTTTTGCATATCTGCTTTCTGCATCTCTGAAGAATTCTTCGCTGATAGAAAACATTTCTTTAATGCTTTTTTGTTCATGTTTTTCGATGTAATCATCCATATCTATGAAGTTCATTCCGAGATATTTGGAAAGCATTGAGCCTATGGTGCTTTTGCCGCAGCCGGGCATCCCTGTCAAAACTATATTTTTATACATGATTCTCCTGCTCAAAATAATTTATAATATCATTTATTGTTTTTTCTGGTATTTTTATATCATTCCATATTTCATGCGATTTAATTGCCTGTGAAACAAGCATATATAAACCGTTTATAGTTTTTAAGCCTTCTTCTTCGGCCTCTTTCAAGAATAATGTTTTTGCCGGATTGTAAATTAAATCTATAGCGCAGAGGAAGTTTTTCAGATGTTTTCTGCTTACAGGTGTTGAATCCGTGTTTGGGTGCATTCCGACAGGGGTTGTATTTATAATGAGCGAGCAATCAGTTATTTCAGATAAGCTGTCATATGTAACGATTTTGTGATCACCATATTTTATTTTCGCAGATTCAATATTTCTTGAAGCAATTGTAATTTCTCCCGTGCCATTATCAATAAGATATTGTATTACAGCCTTTGATGCTCCTCCTGTACCGAGAACAAGCACGTTTTCATGTTTTACACTGACATTAAAATTATCGAGCATCATACCAAAGCCATAATAATCTGTGTTGAAACCGGTTGATTTTCCGTTTCGGTCAAACTTTACAACATTTACTGCCCCGATTCTTTCTGCTTCACAGCTCAAACTGTCAAGGTAATCTATTATTTCTGTTTTGTACGGGATTGTAACGTTGACTCCGTTGTAGCCCAATGCTTTAAGCCCTGAAACAACATGTTGAATATTATTCCTTTCAACTTGAAATACTCCGTAATGACCTTCAATATTTATTTCATGAAGTATTTTTTTGTGTATGAACGGAGAGTACGTGTGGCTGAGCTTCTCTCCTATTAAACCATATAATTTTTCCATAAAAACACCTTTTAATTATTGATATGCGGATATAATCCGTGATGATTATGCGCATGCGTTCTATGCATCATCAATCACATCATTTCGATTTCGTTTCTTTGTATATCCTTGCAGTTGTTCATTATTTCAATGTAAATTTTTCTGAGATAACTGCCGTATTTGTCATCTTCAAGCATTTTCACACAATTTTCAATTACAAATTTTTCTCTTTCATCATCCAGTACAGGAAGGTTGTTCATTAATTTGTATACACCGACATTTAGCGCCAAATTAAACCTTTTTTCAAGAAGCTTTACAATTTCTTTGTCAACATGATTTATTTCATCTCTTATCTGGTTTAAATCTGATTTTATTTCCATAATTCACCGTCTCTTTCAAGAATTAGATCAAGTATTACCAATGCAGCACAGCCTTCTATGACCGGAAGCGCTCTTTGGACTATGCAGGGATCATGGC
>CAZNMO010000264.1:0-5295 GCA_964574195.1 uncultured Clostridiaceae bacterium
TAGAAAATAAAAAGAATGTGACCTAAAGGTAGATCCGTCGCTACGCTCAGGATGACGGGAGATTGTCATACTGAGCGCAGCGACGGATCTTTTGCGTGCTACTCTTGTTATGTCCCATCATTCTGCTGTTATACAACAACCCCGTTTCCAATTGCTATGGTAAAACCCATAGCATCACCTGTCTACAAAGCGTCCATGTTCGGGGACTGCTATCTCATGAAAGTTATTGACCAGTAGGTCAAGATGCTTTCTCAATTCTTCACCCTTCATAGGCTGTCCATGGCTGGGTATAATGAGGGAAGGCTTAAGGTCGCGTATTTTCCTTATGGATTCCTCTGCAGCTACCCAATCGGTAGTCAGATATTTCGGCGGCCCGCTTATTTTTTCCTTTTGAAGCAATACAGACAGCAAGGACTCTTGTTTTACTGTCGCAAGTGCATCTGCTGCCAACAGGACACCGTCCCCCTCACGGTAAAGACAGATATGCCCCGGGGTATGGCCTGGAGTGTGGATCCATTTCCAGTCCGGCATTCCCGGAACGCTTCCGTCCTTGGGAAGCTCAACCAAATGATGACCCAGGTCGATGCTGTGATGTGGAAAATGAGGGGATAGCTTTGCCACCAGACCTTCATCCACAGTGGGATCAGCAACAGGGTAGTCCCTTTTGCCTGAGAGGTAAGGAAGCTCCAGAGAATGAGCATATACAGGCACCTGCCATCTATCGACAAGCTCCTTTACCGAACCTGTATGGTCAAAATGGCCATGAGTTAGTATTATTGCCTTGGGATGTGTCTGACTGCCGAAGAATCCTTCGGCGGTCTTCACAATGAACTCCGCTGAATTAGCCAGGCCCGTATCGACAAGCACCCATCCGGCATTATCTGGACCGGGGCTTCCGATTATACAAGCGGTAGAAATAGTAAAATTCATGAGTATGATATCTCTGATTATCTGCTCTGATCTCTCGGTAAGGGCTGATATAGCCTGAAGCATTTCATCTGTTATAGTAATAGTAAACACCTCCATGGATACATATTCTAAGAGTTAGTATTTGCATGAAACGGTAAGATTATCGGCAATACTTGGTGAATAAGATGTGGGATGCAAGGATCATATGACAATTGTCCTTTATTGCAGGGTAGTTTTGGTTTATACTTTATATAAACGGTAAAACCAAACAAAGGATGATTTTAATGCGTTATTTGGATATTGAGAGTTGGAAAAGAAAAGGACATTACAGTTACTTCAAAGAATTTGATTATCCGCATTTCAGTATAAGCGGATATGTTGATATTACTGAATTCAGCAGGTTTATAAAGGAACAGGGGCGTTCTTTCTTCTTATCCTTTTTATATGCTTTGACTAAGGCGGCCAATGGTATAGAAGAGTTCCGGTACAGGATAAGACAGGATAACGTTGTGATACATGACAAGGTAGACCCTTCCTTCACAATAATGACTGACAAAGAGGTCTTCGGTTTTTGCAATGCAAGCTACACTGAGGATTTCACCGACTTTTACAGGAGTACAGCTGAAGCAATGGAGAGAGCCAAAGGGGAAAGCATCGTAGAAGATGAGCCGGGGCGTGACGATCTGCTTTATATCACAAGCATACCATGGATATCCTTTTCAGGTATGTCACACCCCATTGATATGAAGCATACCGACAGTATCCCGAGAATATCCTGGGGGAAATTCTTTGAGGAAAACGGAAGAGTCAAGCTGCCGTTGTCGGTGCAGGTCAATCATGCCCTTGCAGATGGGGCACATGTAGGAAAGTATTTTATTGATATTCAGGAACTGCTTGATGACCCCGGTCGACATTTTGATTCACGGAATGGAGTGATGAAATGACAAGGATATTGAAATTCTTATAGAAATGCTCAATATGGTCCTATGGAAGGAATTAAATGCGTCAAAAGGAGAAAGGTGGGTTACAAATTATGTTGCATTATAATAAAATAGTAACAAATAAACAAAATAGCCGTTGACATATTGTTTTGGTATGTTATATAATCATAAAAATACATTTTAGTGATTTATTATAAATTCCGACACATTGGACATCATATTGTCATAGTGAAAGATATGGAGATAATGCAATGAATAATTTATTGGGAAAAGGAATCAGTGGAATATATTACTTTAGCTTTAGCTTGGGCTATTATTATAGCGCCGGCTATTTTGCATGCAAAAAAGAATATGTTCCTTTTCCTGATGAGTTGAATAAATCTAGTGGCTGATATATACGGAAAACAAGTATATCATTATAACCTGACAGCAGATAAGGCTCATTTGAGCCTTATTTTTTTTTATTAAGTAGCTGCCGTGAAAGATAGAGAATTAAAAATTCAAATATTATTTTAAGGAGGATCATTATGGTGATAGTAATGAAAGCAGGTACCCCAATGGAGGAAATTGAAAGGATCAAGGCAAAGCTTGAAACCGAGGAAAGGAAGATCAGCGTCATTGAAGGAACAAGCTGCAGTGTGCTTGGCATCACAGGCGACACCACGGGAATAGACAAGGATGAGATCGAAGCCAACGTGTTTGTGGAGAAGGTCATGAAGGTACAACAAAGCTACAAGCTGGCCAACAGGCTGTTCCACAGCGAGGATTCCCGCATACCTGTCGGTGATAGGACCATAGGAGGCACAGAGCTGGCTGTTATAGCGGGACCGTGTTCGGTTGAAAGCGAAGAGCAGATATTGGAGCTGGCCAAGCTGGTGAAGGAATGCGGTGCAGGCTTCCTCAGGGGAGGTGCATTCAAGCCCAGGACATCTCCATACAGCTTCCAGGGTATGAAGCTGGAGGGGCTGGAGCTTTTGAAGCTGGCCCGCAGAGAAACGGGTTTGCCTATTGTGACTGAAATCATGTCTGCAGATATGATAGACAGATTTGTGGAAGATGTGGATGTGATCCAGGTCGGAGCCAGGAACATGCAGAATTTCGAGCTTCTGAAGGAGCTGGGAAAGACCAGGAAGCCCATACTTCTGAAGCGGGGCTTGTCGGCAACCATAGAAGAGCTGCTGATGTCCGCAGAGTATGTAATGTCTGAGGGCAATAGCAATGTAATACTGTGCGAGCGCGGGATCAGGACCTTTGAGACATACACCCGCAACACTCTGGATATAAGTGCGGTACTGGCGATAAAAAAGCTCAGTCATCTGCCTGTGATCGTTGATCCCAGCCATGCAGCCGGACTGTGGTGGATGGTGGAGCCCCTGGCTAAGGCTGCGGTGGCAGTAGGCGCTGACGGTTTAATGATAGAGGTGCATAATGACCCGGTAAATGCCAAGTGTGACGGGCAGCAGTCGATCAAACCTGAGCGGTTCAGGATGCTTATGGAGGATTTGAACTCATTGTCAGATAGAATGAGAAGAATAGTATAAAGGCTTGATTTTTGAAACAAACAATATACGAGGAGGGAACCACGTTGGAGGAAAGTGGCTTTAGAAGCAAAATTGCAATAGTTGGCATAGGCTTGATAGGAGGTTCCTACGCTTTGGCTCTGAGAAGGCATGGAGGTGTGGAGCTTTATGGGATAGATATAGATGAAGAGGTGCTGAAGCAGGCAATACGTTCCGGAGCGATAGATCAGGGCTCCACTGAGCCGGAGACTATATTGGGTGATGCGGACATTGTTATTATAGCCCTATATCCCCAGGAGACCATAAGGTTCATTGAGGACAACGCAACCAATTTCAAAGTCGGAGCAGTAGTAACCGACACCTGCGGCATCAAGGCTCCGATAATTGCCGCCGCCGTGAACTGCCTGCCCGGGACAGTGGAGTTTGTGGGCGGACACCCAATGGCGGGAAATGAGTTTCAAGGCTTTGGGGCCGCTTCGAGGGAGCTGTTTACAAATACCAACTATATCATCACACCTCACTGCAACAACAGCAGGGAGGGCATTCTGACGGTGGAAAGGCTGGCAGTGGCGGCAGGCAGCAGCTGTGTGACCAAAATGGATGCCGCTCTGCATGACAGAAGGATATCCTTTACAAGCCAGCTGCCGCATATAGTAGCCATATCACTATCAAGCCTGGCAGCAGAAGAGACAGGTATAAGAGAGCTTACAGGCCGCAGCTTCCTTGATGCCACGAGAGTGGCCGCATTGAATAAGGAGTTGTGGACCCAAATATTTTGGATGAATAATATGAATATTATTGATAGAATAGAAGATATGGAGGGTATGCTTTCCAAATTGAAAAAGGCAATCAATACAAGGGACGAAGGCAGCCTGATGGGAATATTTGAAAATGCAGTAATGGGAAAAGGGAGATTAGCTGATGAAAACATTAGAGGTTTCGATAGAAGGCAAGTCGGTAAAATATGAGATAGTGACAGGGAAAAATACCCTGGATGGATTATACAGTCATATTTATGCTCATTACAATGGCAGAAAGGCGATAATAATAACTGACGACAATGTGGAACGGCTGTATGGCAAAAAGCTGTGCAAGGGTATTGCCGGTTCAGGAGCGGATTGCAGACTATTGGCAGTTGCCCCGGGAGAAAAGAGTAAATCATTGGAGACGCTTTCGGGCTTGTATGATACCTTATCAAGTTCGTTCATAAACAGAGGAGATGTGATTATATCCCTGGGAGGCGGGGTAGTCGGCGACCTGGCAGGTTTTGCAGCGGCTACATACCTTAGGGGGATAGCATATATACAGGTACCCACAACCTTACTGGCGCAGGTAGACAGCAGTGTGGGAGGCAAAACGGCGATCGACCTGCCGGTTGGGAAAAATCTGGTCGGTGCCTTTTATCAGCCGGAGAAGGTGTTTATAGATACTACCTTCCTCAATACCTTGGAGGACAGATATCTTAGGGATGGTATGGCCGAGGTGATAAAATACGGCTGCATAAAGGACCGGGAGCTGTTTGAGAAGCTTATGAGCTATGAGGATATTGCGGAATGCATGAAGGATTTAGATGAATTGGTACACACATGCTGTTCCATAAAAAAGGCAGTGGTGGAGCTGGATGAAAAGGACCGCGGTGAAAGGTTGCTACTTAATTTTGGTCATACTCTCGGCCATGCAATTGAGTCGTATTTCAACTATGGGAAATATACCCACGGAGAGGCGGTTGCCATAGGAATGGTCGAAATGACAAGGAGAAGTGAGGCGGCAGGGATCACACAGGAAGGTTCGGCAGAAGCAATAGAGAGATTATTGAAAAAATATGGACTTCCATATACGCTTCCTGTGGACAAGGAACTGCTTATGGAAGCGATGAAATTGGATAAGAAGAATATTGACGGCAGTATCGGCGTTGTGCTTTTGAA
>CAZNMO010000265.1:0-5291 GCA_964574195.1 uncultured Clostridiaceae bacterium
CCCATCCCAAGACGTTCCACGCGCAACGCGTAACACGCAACTCGAAACGTATATGTCGCATCATTCTGCTAATGTGTATTAAGGAATAAAAAAAAGAGGAGTGCCACTTATTGTGAGCTACTCCCCTAATGCATTACTCTTTATTTGCTTATTGATACTGCACAAACCTTAAATTCCGGAGTCTTGCAGACTGGATCCAAAGCACCGTTGGTCAATGTATTTGCTGCAGCTTCCGCAAAGTGGAAGGGCACGAATACTACATTTCCTTTCACCCTTCTGCTCAGTTTTGCTTTAACATTGATAGTCCCCCTTCTGGAGGAAACCTTAAGCATTTGTCCATCATTGATCCCTAATTTCGACGCTGCTGCTTCGCTTATTTCGATATAGCCTTCCGGCACCTTCTCGTTCAAGCCTTCTACCTTTCTGGTCATTGTTCCTGTATGATAATGGTACAGTACACGACCTGTTGTAAGCACAAACGGATATTTCTCGTCTGTCTGCTCAGCAGCCTCCTTATGCTCGATGGCTTTGAACATTCCCTTACCCCTGGAGAAAGTACCCTTGTGCAGATAAGGAGTCCCCGGATGGGTCTTTGTCGGACATGGCCACTGCAACCCTCCAGACTCAAGTCTTTCGTAGTCGATCCCGCCATAGGAAGGTGTTACTGTTGCTATTTCATCCATTATCTGTGAGGGATGTGTGTATTTCTTTTCAAAGCCGAGGGTGTTCATAAGCTCCATGATTATCAGCCAGTCTGCCTTTGCATTACCGACAGGCTCAACTGCTTTTCTGACCCTTTGCACCCTTCTTTCAGTGTTGGAGAAGGTACCATCCTTCTCGGCAAAGGCGGCGGCCGGTAGTACTACATCAGCAAGCTCAGCCGTCTCTGTCATGAAAATATCCTGAACTACAAGGAAATCGGTATGCTCAAGAACATGCTTCACATGGTTGGTATCCGGATCTGAAACCATAGGATTTTCTCCCATGATATACAAAAGCTTCATATCGCCCTTTGTTACGGCATCCATCATTTCAGGTATTGTGAGCCCGGGCTTGGGTGAAAGCTTCACTCCCCATGCATTTTCGAACTTCTCTATTACTTCGGGCTTTACAACCGGTTGATAAGCAGGTAAGGTCCCCGGCAATGCGCCCATATCACATGCGCCCTGAACATTGTTCTGTCCTCTTAATGGATTGACGCCTACGGATTCTTTCCCGAAATTACCGCAGAGCATAGCCAGATTCGAGGTTGATATTACATTATTGGTACCTGTTGTGTGCTGTGTAATTCCCATACAATACACTATACTTGCATTGTTTGCCTTTGCATACATTCTGGCAGCAGCTCTGATATCCTCCGCACCGATACCGCATATTGCAGCAACCTTTTCGGGACTATAATCCTTGACTAGCTTTTCCAGTTCCTCGAAGTTTTCGGTCCTTTCTGCGATAAATTCCTTATCCTGTAAGCCTTCTTCAAGTATTACATTCATCATACCATTCACAAGTGCGATGTTGGTTCCGGGTCTTATCCTGAGGAATACGTCCGCATCCTTTGCGATATCGATCTCTCTCGGATCAGCTACAATGATATTGGCACCTTTTCTCTTCGCCTGTTTTATTTTAGCTCCAATAACCGGATGATTCTCTGTTGTATTTGAACCTATTATGAAAATCGTATCGGAATTGATCAACTCATTTATTCCATTTGTCATAGCTCCGCTTCCTAATGTGGCTGCAAGACCTGCAACCGTTGCGGCATGTCAGAGACGGGCACAATGATCGATATTATTTGTGCCGATCACCCCTCTCATCAGCTTCTGAAGCAGATAGTTCTCCTCGTTGCTGCATCGTGCAGATGAAAATGCTCCCAATGCATCTGGTCCGTATTTTTCTTTTGTCTCATGCATCTTATCGGCTATGAGATGATAAGCCTCATCCCAGGTAGCCTCTACAAACTTTCCATCTCTCTTTATCAAAGGTGACTTGAGTCTGTCCGGATGGTCAATGAACTTATAACCGAACTTTCCTTTTACACAAAGCAGCCCATTATTTGGATCCACATCAACCGGCTCAACTCCAACTACCTTGTTACCCTTAACAAGCAGCTCCATCTGACAGCCAACTCCGCAGTAGGAACAAGTGGTCTGTACCCTTTTCAGCTCCCAGGTCCTGAACTTCTCCGGATGCTTCGGCATCAATGCTCCTACAGGGCATGCAGACACGCAGTTACCGCAGGATACACAGGTAGAATGCTCGAAATCCTTCTCATAGGGAATCCCTACATGGGTATCGAAGCCCCTCTGGTTAAAATTTATCGCTCCGGTACACTGGAGCTCATTGTCTACTCTTATACATCTTCCGCACATTATACATTTGTTTCTATCCAAGGTGAAGAACGGATTGCTGTCATCTATAGGGTAGTTCTTTTTCTCTCCGTTATATCCGCCTTCCTTGATATCATATTCGTAGCAATAGTCCTGAAGCTTGCATTTCCCAGATTTTTCACAAGTGAGGCAATCAAGGGGATGATTCTCGATCATAAGCTTCAAGATTTCTTTCCTGGCTTCAATTACGCTTTGTGAATGAGTCTCTACCACCATTCCCTCTGCAGCCGGCACGGTACATGCAGTCTGAAGTGCCCTGGCTCCCTTTACTTCTACAACACATATCCGGCAAGCGCCATGACCAATCAAGCGCTTGTCATAGCAGAATGTAGGTATACTAATCCCTACACCCTCTGCTGCCTGAAGCAAGGTGGTATTATTCTCAACCTGCACCTGTAGTCCGTTAATAGTCAAGTTTACCATTCAAACCACCCTTTACATAATATTATAGGCCATTAATGGTATATTACAGCTTTTCCAATAATTTTTCCAGCCCCAATACCTGGGTCCAGGTTGCTTCCACAAATTCTCCGTCCTTCTTTACATAGGGAGTCTTTGGATTATCATTATTGGTAAGATCAACAGTCAATCTGCCTTTGAG
This sequence comes from uncultured Clostridiaceae bacterium, assembly GCA_964574195.1. Lineage (GTDB taxonomy): Bacteria > Bacillota > Clostridia > Lutisporales > Lutisporaceae > BRH-c25. The sequence goes on from CAZNMO010000265.1 coordinate 2,989, forward strand.
GCAAAGAGGCCTTCCTTCACCGGATGCCAAGGCCCTTACTGCCACAACCTTGCCGTTCTTCTTGAGCAGTTGGAAATCACAGCCATACTCACAAACAGCGCACTTTACAGCTTCCTTCTCAAGCTCCCAGGATCTTGCGGCATTCATTGCCCGGGTATCCAACAGCGCACCTACCGGGCATACGCTTATACATCTTGCACAGGATACGCAGGCAGACTCACCCATGGCTTTGTCATTATCGGCTATTACCGTTGTGTTGAACCCTCTCCTGCCAAATGCAAGCACCGCCCTGTCCGGCACCTTTGCGCAGGTATTTACGCATCTCCCGCAGAGTATACATTTGTTGTTATCCCTGTATATGTAAGGGTTTGTTTTATCAATACTATAATTTTTGCGTTTTCCGTTATGCTCAACAAACTTCACATCATATCTGTAAGCATATTCCTGAAGCTTGCATTCACCGGCCTTGTCGCAGGTAAGGCAGTCATTGGGATGGTTTGCAAGAATAAGTCTCAAGATTTCCTTCCTTGCTTCTACCACACCGTCGCTTTCCGTCTGAACCTCCATACCCTCCGATACCGGAAGTACACATGATGCCTGTAAGGCTCTTGCGCCCTTCACCTCAACCACACAGATCCTGCATGCTCCGACTTCATTGATACCCTTGAGGTAGCATAATGCTGGGATATCAATTCCCAGAGTTGCTGCGGCCTCCATGACGGTTGTACCCTCCGGCACGGTCGTTTTGATCCCGTCAATAGTAACATTAAGCATTTTCATAAGCTCTCCCCCTGTAATACAAATATTCGGTGTATTGCATATATAAAATTCAGCAAAAAACAAAAGGTCTCCACTACCATAATACCCAGTAGTTTAAATATCGTCAAATAAACTAGCCCCAAAAATAAAAAGCCAATCACAGCAGAGCCTTGCTATGACTGGCTTTTTGTTTATAAATAATATATTATCCGTTTAGGTCACTGACTTTTTTTCAGCGCCCTAATTGCTGTAATTGCTACTAACCCGCCTGCAAGTCCTGTAATCAGCTGTGGAAAGCTGAACGCAAGCTTGACCGGCGCAGGCAGTCCTTTGACCACTATGTTTGCTGCCAAATAAAGAAGTATGAACTTTGCAAATGCCGCTGCCATTACTCCGAAGAATTCATTGCGTTTTCCCGCTAGGCTGAACAAGGCTGCATATAATACATTACCTGCCATTATGAAAGGTACAAGCACAACTGTGACAGGCGGCTGAACTCCCAGCACCACTGCCAGTGCAGGTGTGAGAAGTCCTATTGCGGCTGCCCAAGGCAACCCGCAGGTACCAACTGCCGTAGCAAGCACCGCATTTATTCCTGTGCCTGTAACATACTGGCCCATTTTTACCAATTGGAACACTATGGCTATAGCCAGCAGCACAGAGGCTTTGGTAAGTAAATTCAACTTTCCTTGCATTATCTTCAGATCCTATACTCTGCTTCTCTTTGTGTAATGTGTGTGGAGAAGGTGATGAGCCTTATGGCTGTTTGGCTTCTCAAGGAATTCATCATAGAGCTTCTTTACCTCAGGATTTTCATGTGACTTCCTGAGCTTTCTGTCCCTGTCTATGGAATATAAGCCCTGGGCCCTAAGCTGCTTAACTTCTTCAGTCTTTTCCTTGTCCATTATTATTGGCTGTCCTCCGCCGTTTATACATCCTCCAGGGCAGCCCATAACTTCTACGAAGTGATAGTTTGCTTCACCGCTCTTTATTGAATCAAGAAGCTTTGATGCGTTTCCTGCGCCATGGGCAACAGCAACCTTTACATCCATTCCGTTTATGTTAACGGTTGCTTCCTTTATGCCTTCCATACCTCTTACAGGAGTGTACTCAATATTCTTAAGATCTTCTCCGGTCAATATGTCTGCCACTGTTCTGAGAGCTGCTTCCATAACTCCGCCTGTTGTTCCGAAGATAACTGCAGCACCTGTGGAATCACCCATTATACTGTCATATTCACCGTCAGCTATGTTTGTAAAATCTATTCTGGCTTGCTTTATCATCTTTGCCAGTTCTCTGGTGGTCAATACAGCATCTACATCCTGTATTCCGTCCACATTCATTTCTTCTCTTTCACATTCGTACTTCTTTGCTGTACAAGGCATTACCGATACAACAAACATGTCTTTCGGATCTATGCCTGCCTTCTGTGCATAGTAGGATTTTGCAACTGCACCGAACATCTGCTGGGGAGATTTGCAGGTGGACAGATTGTCAAGGAACTCATGGTAATTGTGCTCACAGAATTTTATCCAGCCTGGTGA
>CAZNMO010000266.1:0-2874 GCA_964574195.1 uncultured Clostridiaceae bacterium
TTGCAATGTACTCTGTTTTAGCGCTGATACTGATAGCTATTTTTGTACCGATGTTTCTGCCCGCAGCTCAGCACATAAATCAGGATGCAAATCCTGCAGAAAAATTATTGAGCCCTTCATCAAGCCACATATTCGGTACTGATGAGCTTGGAAGAGATATTTTTAAAAGGGTTTTACTCGGAACCAGAATATCACTGAAAACCGCACTGCTCGCAGTAGGCGCAGCAATTTTGCTGGGGGTGCCTCTCGGTGCCGTTGCAGGATATTTTGGCGGATTCATTGATGAAATAATAATGCGTTTTACTGATATCTTCCTCGGTTTTCCTCCTCTCTTGTTATCAATAGCCATTGCGGCATTTCTTGGACCTAATTTAAACAATGCAACTCTGGCAATAGCATTGTCGTGGTGGCCTTGGTACACAAGAATAGTGAGAGGTCAGGCTGTATCGTTGAAGGAAAGACAGTTTGTCAAAGCTTCACAAGCTTTAGGAGCTCCATCGGGCACGATTATTGTTAAACATGTAATACCAAACTGTATAGCGCCGATAATAGTGCAGGCTTCCATGGATATAGGCGGTGTAATACTGACTATTGCATCATTAAGCTTCCTGGGGCTCGGAGCTCAGCCTCCTACTCCCGAATGGGGACTGATGGTAAGCACGAGCAGAAATTATTTTCTGAATGCGTGGTGGTACAGCATATTTCCCGGTCTTGCCATATTTTTTACGGTTTTAATATTCAATCTGCTGGGTGACGGTCTGAGAGAAATATTAGATCCTAAAACAAGAAAGAATTAGGGGGGACGCTTCAATGGACAAACCATATCTTCATATAAAAAATCTAAAAGTAAATTTTAAGAACTACGAAGGTACAAAAACCGTGCTTGATATTGATGAAATAAAAATAAACAAGGGAGAAGCATACGGAATCATCGGGGAAAGCGGAACGGGAAAAACTGTTCTGGCGCTTTCGATATTGAAGCTTCTGGAAATGCCACCCGGAAAAATCGAAAGCGGAGAAATATTGCTCGATGGCGATGATTTATTGAAAAAATCCATAAAGCAAATGGAGCGTGAAGTGAGGGGCAAAAAAATATCGATGATATTTCAGGACCCTATGTCAACGCTGAACCCGGTTTTTACCGTCGGAGAGCAAATAATTAAAGTTATAGTGGAAAATCAGGGCATAGGCAAAAAAGAAGCTCATGAAAAAGCGATTGAAATGTTAAAGCTGGTTGAGCTTCCGGATGCTGAAAGAGTTATGGATAAATATCCGCATGAATTGTCAGGCGGACAGAGACAGCGTATAATAATCGCTCTTGCATTAAGCTGCGGTGCTGAATTTATTATTGCTGACGAGCCTACCAGAAACTTGGATGTTACTATTCAGGCCGGAATTCTCAAGCTTATAAAGGAACTCCAGAAAACCTTGAATGTAACGGTTTTATTCATAGCAAATAACCCCGGGCTTATATCGGCTACATGCGATAATACAGCTGTACTTTACAAGGGAACGATAGTAGAACAGGGACACACTAAAGAGGTTCTGAGAAATCCAAAGCATCCATACACTTTTACACTGCTTAATGCAATACCAAGAAACAAAAAGGAAAAAATTGACCTCAGTAAAGTGCTGCTGCTTCATGAAGATGAAAATCCAGAGGGAGCATGCATTTATTACAACAAATGCATCAAAAAGCAGGAGTCCTGCAAAAAAATGCCTGTTAATGCAACGATAGATGAAACACATGTCGTCAAATGCACCTTGGTAAAGGAGGGTACGAAAATATGAGCGAAAATATTCTGGAAATAAAGGACTTAAAAAAATACTTTCCTGTTAAAGGTGGTAATTCTCAAGTTTTCGTTAAAGCTGTGGACGGAGTATCCTTAAATTTAAAAAAAGGTGAAATCCTAGGGCTTGTCGGTGAATCCGGCTGCGGTAAATCAACTCTTGTAAATACTGTATTGAATTTGACCAAGCCAACTGAAGGCAAGGTAATTTTTGACGGGAAAAGCATGTACGATTTAAATAAAAAAGATTTAAGAGATATAAGGAAATACATCCAGATAGTTTTTCAAGACCCTTTCTGGTCACTGAATCCGAGGATGCTCGTCAAAGATGTTATAGGTGAGCCGCTCAGCGTTCAGTCAAAATTAAACAGCATTCAGATACTTGAAAAAGTCGAGGAGCTTCTGGATATGGTAGGACTTCCTAAGGAAGGAGCATATCAGTATCCGCATGAGTTCAGCGGTGGTCAGAGGCAGCGAATTGCAATAGCAAGAGCTTTATCATTGATGCCTAAGCTTGTTGTACTTGATGAGCCGACATCATCAATAGATGTTGTGTCTCAGGCACAAATATTAAATTTACTTGAAGCGCTCAAGGAAAAATTTGATCTGACATATATAGTCATATCTCATGACCTCAGCGTCGTAAGCTATATGTCGGATAAAATTGCAGTCATGTATCTTGGTAAATTGGTAGAATACGGCGAAACAAATAAAATATTTGATAATCCAAAGCATCCTTATACGGAAGCGCTTTTTGCGGCGATTCCTGATATCAATACAGAGAATATAGAAGACATAAAAACTCTCGAGGGAAATCTTCCGAGCGCAATCAACCCTCCGTCTGGATGCAGATTCCACACCAGATGCCCATACGCAGCAGATGAATGCAAAAATGTGGAGCCAAACCTGGTTGAAATTGATGACGGAAGGCTTATAGCTTGCCACAGACATAAAAAATGATGCAGGAATAAAAACAATGCAGGAATTAAGAAATGCAAGAATGCAGAATGAAAAACAATGCAAGAATTAAGGAATGCAGAATTAAAGCAATTATCGCGTTATGTCGAACACAAGTAGAAATGAT
>CAZNMO010000266.1:2884-5209 GCA_964574195.1 uncultured Clostridiaceae bacterium
AACATGATTGTCAATGAATATGAGCTAGTGCTCTATAAATTGTGTGATTTAAGAGTAATGACAAAATTTATTACATGAATTAAAGGAGAAATGAAATGGCAAAATTTTTGGAATTTGAATTGCAAAATGCAGCAGACAGGCTGATAAAGGAAATACTTAAGGTGAAAAAAGGAGAAACAGTTGTTATAACTGCAGATACGTGCACTAATGAGGCAGTTGTGAATGCAACTGCAGCCAGCGTATTTGCGGCAGGAGCTAAGCCTATGGTAATAACTACATCGACTCCTAACGGTGTAGGAAAGGCAGCAGACAATGATTTGCCTGTAGATGCGCTGGGAGCTGCACTAACTCATGCAGATGTGTGGATAGAATACAATAAACAGTGGCTTTTATATTCAACGCCATTTGAAATCGCATTCAACAACAATAATAAAATAAGATACATTAACCTTGTTGAGATGAATCCGGATTTGATGATAAGAAATATCGGCAACGTGGACATACCTTTACTTTCTGAATTCATGCACAAGTTTACAGACATGAACAAAAAAACGAAGGTATACAAAGTTATAACTCCTAACGGTACTGATCTGACATTTACAACAAATCCGAATCACCTGGTATGCTGTGATGCAGGAGATGCTTCGAAACCGGGCATGAACATGATGCCGGGTCAAATAAATGTTGTTCCTGAATTCAACACTGTGCAGGGTACTCTGGTATTTGACGGTTCGCTTGTTCCACCATTCAGACTTCTCGATGCTCCTGTAAAGTTAACTATAGAAAACAGCACAATTGTCAAGGTTGAAGGAGGAAGGCAGGCTGAACAGTTTGAAACCTGGCTGAAAAGCTTCAATGATCCTAACATGCTTAAGCTGGCACACATGGCTTACGGATTAAATCCGGGTGCCAAACTGACAGGTGATATTGTCGAAGATGAAAGAGTATGGGGTTGCGTTGAATGGGGTATAGGTTATGTAAGTCCTATTGATGCTCCGCCGCTCGGACAGGATGCAAAATCACACTGTGACGGAATATGCCTCAATTCATCTGTTTGGCTTGATGGGGTGCAGGTTATTGATAATGGTAAATTTGTACACCCTGAATTGAAACCATATGAGGACAAAATTTTAAAACGCATTTAATAGGAGAAAATGATATGAAAAAGCTGAGCAAACAGGATTTGCATGATATTTTACTGGGAGCTGCCATAGTAGGAACAGGCGGTGGTGGCAGCCTTACAGAAGGCATTAAGCTTGTAGATGAAGCATTTGACGAGGGATTCGAATTCACATTGGCAGAAATAGATGAAATACCGGATGATGCTCTCATCGGAAGCCCTTATACCTGCGGTTCAATAGGATGTTTATCCAAAGAGCAGCAGAAGAAATACGACGAACTTCCAAAGATTAAGGAAGCTAAGGAGGTTGCTGCAATAAAGGTTCTGGAAAGATATATGGGTAAAGAATTTTACGGCGTAATAGCTACTGAGCTTGGCGGCGGAAATACCGCAGCTGCACTGAATGTTGCAGCAAGGCTCGGAAAACCCATCATTGATGCAGACCCTGCAGGAAGAAGCGTGCCATGTTTACAGCATTCAACGCTGTTTCTGAATGAAGTTTCAATAACTCCTATGGGACTTGCCAATAATTTCGGTGATTCAATGGTAATTTCATCGGTTGCAAATGACGACAGAGCTGAAGTATTAGCGCGCACCATGGCTGTAGCAAGCTTCAATTCAGTTGGAGTTGTTGACCATCCTGCAGAATGGAAAGTATTAAAGAATTCATTGATTAAAAACACCATCACCTATTGTCTTGAAATAGGGCGCACAGCAAGGTTGGCAAATGAACAGGGACGAAACTTCGCATATGATGTTTCAGAAAGGTTCAACGGTTACGTGATTTTTGAAGGAGAAATTACGGAAACTGACTGGGAAGACAGGGATGGTTTTACTTTTGGCAACATAAATATCGTGGGAGAGGGTGAATATGAAGGTGAGGATTTATCGATTTGGTTCCAGAATGAATACATCATGTCCTGGAAAAACGGTGAAGTTTTTGCAACAGCTCCCGATTCTATAAATATTTATGTAAAGGATGATAAAATTCCTTTGTTGAATCCAAACGCAAAAGAAGGAATGAAAGTAACTGTTTTCGTTCTGAAAGCCTTTGAAGAGTGGAGAACAGAAAAAGCGATAGAAATATTCGGACCGAAGTTCTTTGGCTATGAGATTGATTACAAAAAAATTGAAGACTTGATGTAGTTAGAAGGGGCTGTTGCACTAAGAAATTAGAGTAACGCCCCATTTTTATTGCAAAAAAA
>CAZNMO010000267.1:0-5204 GCA_964574195.1 uncultured Clostridiaceae bacterium
TCCGCTCGAACCGCACCGGGTGAAGCGGCGCAAGCCCGCCTCACCCCGCATTATCGCCGAGAAGCGGGGCAACGAGCGAGGGCATTGACGGGATGTTCTCATAGCAGGAAGCTCGTGCCAGTAACACACACTAGGGGGTGTCTCCGTGCCGAGTCTGTCTGAAGGCGTTCTCCGCCGACTGCGAAACCGACGAGGTCTTCTGTGGGTGTGCCAGCCCTATGACCTCACTGCCGGGCAGGCGCCCCACGACTTGACACTGACAGACACCGAGGCGTATCTCCGGTATCGCCACCACCCGACCGAGACCGACGATGCCGTGTCACAACTGTGGTGGGAAGCGGTCTGGACGGAAAGCGCCACCAGCCCTCTGGTGGACGTGATGCGAAACGGCGCGAACTCACGACAGGTGTACTTGGCGGCGAGCGAGGCAGACGCTGCGGCACAGATATCGACCTCCGTGTTCCAGCCGATCTACTCCACGATCGGGTATATCGACCCCCGCTTGGCTCTGGGGTCGCAGTACGGGCGAACAAAGCCCGGAATCCGGAAACGCGTCGCACAAGCTCTGCGAGACAGGCTCGGCGAGTACCCAGGTCGGTGCCTTGTCGTCTTGGGAGCCACCAGTGCCGCAGACCTCGACGGCCTGCGGGAGGTCATCGACGCAGAGCTAGTCACGGACCTTGAGATTCTTCTGGTCGGATCCGAGGTTGACGTTGAATGGCTTGGGGCCACCGCCGCTTCCCCTGTCTCGCGGTGGTCAGGAAGCGCCTTCGATCTATGCAAGCGGCTTGCCGAAGAGGGCGTGCCCTCGCCGCGGGAGCTGGCCTCTTTCCCCGTGCGGGTGGGAAGAGAGACGGTGTCGGTCCCGGAGGAGGTCTTTCGCCAGGTCAGCCGTGACTTCAAGGTCGTTTCGGAGAATGACCTGGCGGCGACGGCCAACACCGACTTCGAGGCTCTGCTGGCCTTCCTGTCGGGTTCACTTGAGCAGCTCACAGCATTCGGCGGGGCACTGCCCGTGGCCAGGGACTACCAGACAAACCGGGAACTCGACTTGCTGGGCGAGGCCCTGCACGCGATTGAGGCCCTCGACCAGCCATCAGCCACTAGGTCGTCGTTCATCCTTGAGCTTCCTGCCGAACCCGGTTCGGGCGCTACGACGATGTTGCGCTCCGTGGCCGTCGAATTGGCCAGCCAAGGCCACCCCGCCCTGATCATGCGGCCGTCCCGTCTGGACGTCGATTTCGAGTCGCTCTTGGCGTATGCCAACAGCCTCACCGTTGCTGCCTCTCCAGCAGCGGGCGGCAAGCCTGCGACTCTGGTAGTCGCACTCGACGCTGAGAATGCGGCGGGCGGCACCGCCGTGGTACTCGCACAGCGCCTCTCAGTGGCTGGACGTCGTGCTCTGATCCTGAAGGTCACATCGCTTTGTCCAGAGGACGAGCAGGGCCTCTCTCCTGCAACGGAGCCTAGCTACTCGAGGCTCGAGCCCCTCCGGTCAACGGTCACAGAGGCAGAAGTTGAGCGCTGCGCAGTTGCGTTCGCGAGACTCGCCCAGGAGTGTGGGCTTGCGATCCAGTCGAGGACCGTCGCGGATTGGAAGGCTTATTGCACATCGACGATGTCCGCCGCAGGCGAACTGGCACCCCAACTCTTCTGGGTTGCTATCCGATTCTTCCTTCTGGAGGATCTCGACTACTCCAGCCGCGATCTGCTCCGTGCGGCTATGTCTGGCTGGATCAACCGCCGCGCGGACCTAGTAGACAATCCCGACATGCAGCGCGTGCTGGAGTGGGTCGCTGTGTTGGCTGTGTACCGACTGCCTGCGCCGCTCTTCACTGTGCTGAGACCTGTCACTGGCGGCGGCTTCTCGTCTGAGCTTGTGCCGCTGGTGCGCGACTTGGACGGCATACTCCTTTGGGATGTCAGTGACGCTGACGGGCAGGAACAAGTGCTTCGGTTCCAGCATCCAGCCATAGCGGAAGAGCTGCTGTGGTCTCGAGGCTACGACCGCGATGAATCGCGCATTGGTCTGCTGTATCCGGTTCTGGGTGAGCTCGGCACAAGCGACGAGGACTCCGAGATTGCCTCCGCCCTTGCCAGTCGAGTCTTCACCCCGCGCTGGGAAGATCGAACCTATCTCACCGACTGGGAGTGGCGACTGAGGGCGTTCGAGCACATCTCACCGCTACTGGCAGAGCAGGACAAGACGGTACTTCACCACTGGGCGCGCTGCCTCTATCTGAGTGGCGAGAAGGACCTGGCGCTCGATGACCACACTCGAACGCTCCGCTACCAAGAAGCAATTGCCAAGTTGGAGCGGGCGATTGAACTGCCGCGTCGTGACGGGCACGACGAGCACCCTGGTCACCTCTACAACACGCTCGGAACCGCGTACTACAAGCTCCAAGAGCACCTTACCCGACTTGGTGATGCAGACGGAGCCCAACGCGCCTGGGACAAAGCATACGCGGCATTTCAAGAGTCCCTGAGGCTACTCCCCGCGTCGAACATGGATGCGATGCTCGCGCTGAGCCGTAGACTGCTTGAGCGGAGTGGCGCCTGGCAGGGTCAAAGATGCGCGCCCGACGACCCAAGGCGCGTGTCCGCCACGGAGCACGTGCTTGAGGCGCTCAGCCTTCTCGACCAGGCGGACGAAATGCTCAAGAACAGCACCGCCCCAGAGCCCAATTGGGAGACGGGGATTCGGCAGTACTTCGCACTCGCCGTTGAATGGCTGCAAGAGGGCTCGGGCCTCGACTACGCGAGGGAGCTTGAGCACTCCGAGAATCGCGAGGTCGGCTACCTGCTGGAGACGCGGCTGGTCATGGGCATCGAGCCGGGTGATTCGGAGTTGGACGAGGCTTTGGCGGTCTTGGACCGGGCCCGAGATGGAGGCTTGTCCGACTCGGCAAGACTCCTATCATTGCGACTGAGCGTACTTGGCCGCCACTCGAAGCTTCGCCTGAGGTTCCGCGAGCAGCTCGAGATTCACCAGTCACTGCGCTCCCTCCCCGACTACCACCCACGAGCCATCGACGACTACCGTCATGCGGTTCTGCTATATCAATGCGGACTGTTCGAACAAGGCCAGCGAGCGTTCAGGGACCTGCGCTCTCGTATCCGCCAAGAGGAGCTCGGGCCTCCTCACGTGTCGGACTTCATGCGGAGTCCAACCGACCCGGAGTTGCCCCAAGTCGTGAACGTGCGAGTCGATCGGATTGTGCGCGGGGACCGGGCTGAAGGATACGTCGATGCGATCCGCCAGAATGTCCGTCTTCTGACGCGACACTGGAGCCCCCCCATCAGAGTGGGGCAGATTGCGCCATGCGCTATTCGGTTCAACGTTTTTGGCCCGTCCGCAGTCCCAGAGGACTTCATCCGTCAACCCAACCGACAGTAGATGCTTGAACGCGATCTCACCATCTTCGTCGAGTCGCTCATGGCACTCCTTGCCACTGAATCTGCGTCGGCGCCCACGCTAGCGATTCAGGGGCCGATGGGCGTCGGCAAACGAGCCTCGCTCAGACTCCTAGCCGGCCAGCTGGGCCTGGTCTACCACGAGACGGACGTTGGAGGCCTAGACGGCCTCCGTCTTGCTGGTCGCCTTGTCGCTCTGCCCGATGTACAGAACCTATCGCCTGGCGATGCTTCGGCACTGGCCAGCTGTCTCGCGACTCGCCGAAGAGCTACAGTCGACGATTTCGCTGATCCCATTCGGGATGCGGGTGTCCTCGCCGTCACCATCGCTGACGATGCCGACAGCGCGCTCCTGGACTCAAACAGCGCGGGCCTGGTGTCCGCGTACTTTCCGCATCCGGCGCAGCTGTATTGGCCGTCTCCAACTCAGTTGCACGAGATGCTCATGCGCTGGTCAGGCGAGAGAGCCCTACGGATTGACGACCTTGACGGCCTTCGCCTGTTCACGTTGTCCTGCCCTGCTGGCGGGCTGGTCACGCTTGAAAGATGGTTGTCCTTGGCGGCTGTCAACGGGACCGTGACCGTCCAAGAAATCGCGAGAGTCATCTCCAACGAGATCGCTGAGCAGCTGACGTCGGTCCAGTACCGAGGTGAAGCGGCGAGTGGCGACACCATAGTGGACTGGCTGTCCCAGTTCCCACCCGATTTGTGGCCCGCGTGTCACCGCATCTGTTTGGGAATACGCGACCGATTCTACGTAGCTGGCTCGCTTCGCCGCCACATGATTCAAGCGCTGGCCAGTCAAGCACAAGTAGAGCCCCGTGAGCCCGTGATTCTGTGCCGCTGGCAGGACCCTGGCTCCGGATCTGACGTGTTCGCAACTTGGTTTCGAAGGATTGCAGGAATCGAGATTGCACACGACATAGATCTGCGCCGTGGCCCAGATGAGTGGCTCCATGAAGTACCGGCGAACACTCGGATGCGCTTCCTAGTGGTCGATGACTTCGTGGGCACGGGAAGCCAAATGTGTCCGCTGGTCGAGAATGAGGGCTCCGTAGTCCGTCTCCTCTTGGACACCTTCTCAGATGCAGAATGCTGGATCTTGGTGGGAGGGGCGTTCCAGCAGGGCCTCATTCGCCTGGCCCGCGCGGCAGAAAAAGTGCATCGCACACGAATCGCATGCGGTCTGACGTGGGGTGACGCCGACTCTTGCCTCTCGTACCAGTCACGCATACTGCGTGACGGCGATGAACGTCGACGTCTGCGTGCCTTCTGCGAGAGCCTTACCGTCAACCACGACGTGCCGTACAGACTGCGCTTCGGGTTTGGCTCGCTGGGCGCAGCGGTTGTCCTGGAGCACAACGTGCCAGATGACTCGCTCCCGATTCTCTGGTGGTCAGGTGGCGGATGGGCGCCCCTCTTCGCGCGGGGCTGACAGGACGCTTCCACGCCCGCCTGACTGCATCCTTGGGCGTACTTCGAACCGGGCCCCCTACCCCACCCACACGCCCGCGAGCCCACCCTCGCTCCCCAGCCCCACCTCAACCCGCGGCAGCAGCTCGGGCACCAGCTCGCGCAGGTACTCACGCGCGTCGGCGTCCTCGACCCGCAGCGCATCGCAGGCAGCCGCCGCGGCCTCGCGCAGCGCGCGCAGTCGCTCGCCGCGCGAGATCGGCCCCAGCCGCCGCGCAATCTCGGCTCGCCGCGCGTCATCCATCGCCAGCGGTCGAGCGTCCTCCCCCAGCAGCGCGAGCCCGATCGCGTTGGTCGCGACCGGCTCGTAGAGG
>CAZNMO010000268.1:0-5190 GCA_964574195.1 uncultured Clostridiaceae bacterium
AGGGCTTACCTCAAAATAAGGAGGTCTTTCCACAAAATCAATCTTCAGTGCTTTAGGATTTCGCGGGGCAAATGCATCTCCAACAATCTCCTTAAATAAATTCGGAGGAGTTCCCTTAATAGAATAGAGAGGCTCTCCTTTTATGCCAAGCTGAGGTAATGAAGAAAGAAGTGCCCATGTATATGGGTGCTTCGGATCAAAAAATACCTCCTCTGCAGTGCCAAGCTCTATTATATCTCCGGCATACATTACTGCGATTCGATCTGCAACATTGGCAACAACACCGAGATCGTGAGTTATATAAATGATTGTAAGCTTATATTTTTGCTGCAATTTTTTTAACAGTTGCAGTATCTGGGCCTGAATTGTAACATCAAGAGCAGTTGTAGGCTCGTCACATATAAGGATGTTAGGATTGCAGGCAACAGCGATAGCTATTACAACCCTTTGCCTCATTCCACCGGAAAACTCGTGCGGATATTGCTTGTATCTTCTTTCCGGCTCCGAAATTCCTACATCTCCAAGTATCTCTATTGCGAGCTTCTTAGCCTCATCTTTATTTAAATGCTGATGAAGCTCTATTGATTCCTGAACTTGTTTCCCTACAGCCTTCAATGGATTTAATGATGTCATAGGATCCTGAAATATCATTGCTATTTCTTTCCCTCTTATTTTTATCCAATCATCCTCTGTCTTGTATTTTGCTAAATCCTCGCCCTTATACATAATTGTTCCTTCTTCTACTCTTCCGTTTGAATCCAAAAGCCCCATGAAAGATTTGGTGAAAACTGATTTGCCGGAGCCTGATTCTCCTACTATTGCTAAGCTTTCACCTTTATGCAGATCAATTGATGCTCCTCTGATTGCTGTCAGTTCCTTCCCTCTTAAATTAAATTTTATTACAAGATTTTCTACAGATAATATAACTTCTCTGTTTAAAATTTCTTCAATATATATCATTGACATAGCGACACCCCCTAAACGTGATTTCTCGGATCAGCTGAGTCAGCAAACACGTTTCCTATTACATAAAATGAAATAGTGACCACTGATATTACTGCTGCCGGAAATAAAAGCTGATACCTAAGAGCTGGTGTCATCATGAGAATTCTTCCCTCATTAATCAGATTTCCCAGCGATGGAATATCAAGAGGAAGACCCATGCCTATGTATGACAGGAACACCTCCGAACCTATTGCTGCGGGAATTGCAAGTGCCATCCTCAGCATGATTACAGATACGAGGTACGGAAGGAGATTTTTTGTTATGATACGGGATGTAGGAGTTCCCAAACACCTCGATGCCAGATTGTACTCCCTGTCTCTTATGATTAGAATAAGATTACGCACAAACCTTGCCATTCCGAGCCAGCCTGTCATGCACATCGCAAAAATTATTGTTGGAATGCTCGGCTTCATTATGTATGTCAATATAATCAGAACTATTGTTGTAGGTATGTTGTCCCATACATTGTAAATCTCTGTTATGATGGCATCAAGTTTTCTTACATAACCCCACAGGGCACCTATAGTAATGCCTACCAATGCTTCAAACAATCCAACCGCAAAGCCTATAAAAAGTGAAGTTCTCGTTCCGCTCCAAATTCGAGACCACAAATCCTGACCTATGGAATTCGTTCCAAATAAATATTCCGAATTTGGAGACTGATTTCTCAACTGCATGTTTGTGGCAGGATCAATGTATATTTTATTAGGTAATTTCTGATTTGGCAGATAAGGCTGCACTATTGTAAAAAGAATAAGCAATCCTACAATGATAAGCAGCGTGACCGCAACCTTATTTTTGAAAAACACCTGAAATGTTGATCTCCAAAAGGAATAATTTGAATATCCCGTCAGTTCTGATTTTGAAGAATCATATTCTGCAAATTCAAACAATGAAGAATCGACATTGTCTGCAATTTTATTGATAGTTTTGCTTTTTATCATCTGGAGCCTCCTTCTGAATGCAGTTTTATCCTCGGGTCAAACGTGGCCATGAGTATATCACCCAGCAACAACCCTATTATCCCGATTGACGAATAAACAAGAACTAATGATTGAACCAAAGGGTTGTCTTGCCTTTGAATGGCCGTAACCAGCAGCCCCCCTGTCCCGGGAATTGAAAACAGCGATTCAACATAAATGGAACCCGAAATAGTATACAATATTGATGCAGGTAAATACTGTGCCATAGGAACAAATGCGTTTCGCATGATATGCTTTACCATGATTGATTTATTTCTTAGTCCTTTAGCTCTCGCAAGCTTAACATAATCCTTGTTTAATTCATCAACCATATAACGTCTTATCCACATCGCATAGTATGCAGTGCTTACAATCGAAAGACATATAACAGGTAGTATCCAGCTCACAGGATTGTCTTTTTCAAACAGCAGCGGCAAATGAAGCCACTGTGTCACGAAAACCTGAATGAGAAGATAATAGATTACAACCGGAACTGCATTTGCACCTACAACATAGCAAGTTCCAAACTTATCCCATAATCCTCCTTTGAATCTCGCCATGAGAATTCCAAGTCCCAGACCAAGCACCAGAGACAACGCAAGCGAAGAGAATCCGAATTTGAGAGAAACCATGAACTTGCTTCCTATTATAGATGCTACCGAAACCTTAGGTCTGTATGTTATAGATTTTCCCAAATCACCCTTTAAAAGCGAAACGTAGAAATTTTTAAGCTGAATGTACCACGGATCCAAAAGCCCAAGATTTTCAAGCTTAGCCTGTATCTGAGCTTCATCGAGCTTGTCGTAGTCTCCTCCGAAGTACCCTTCAATAGGCATCATGCGCATGAGCAGGAATACCAGTGTTATAACAATTATTAATGTTAAAGCTGACCTTAACAGTCTGTTTAAATAATATTTCAAATTAGCGCCCACCTTTCACTCGTATTATGCAACAGTCATTTTCAATGATAATGATTTAATTTTATCAATCAAATGGGGCTATATAGCCCCATTTAAATAAATCATTTATTTTTAGCCGCTTCTTTTAAAGCTGCATCACGAGCTGTTTGCCATTCTGCCTGAGCTTTTTCGAATTCTTCCGAATTTAACGGTTTAGCAAGAAGCTTTTGTCCCTTCCACCTGTCTGAGGATATTCCGAACGGTGAATACGGTGATTCAAAAGGATGAATCTTTGATGCTACATAGCCGTTGCCACCGCTTACATTGTAAGGGATTACAAATGCATTTTCTATAAGCATTGCTTCCGCATTTGCAAATAATTCATAGCGCTTTTCCAAATCTACATATTCGGTTTTTGCTGTATTAACAAGCCCTTCATATACTTCAAATATATTTTTTCCGTTTGAATCCACATCTGTAGTGAATTCCGGGAAGTTATAATTGCTGTCTCTGTTGAAAGGATCTGAATATGTCTGAGGGTCAGCATAGTCGGGACCCCAGTTGCATTTCATGAGACAGTAATTGCCTGCACGCCTTGTTCCTTCAAGAAATCCTGTAGGCGCGTGCGGAAGCAGTGTAACCTGGATATAATCAGTTCCGAGCAATGTTTCTAACTGCTGCTTCAAAACCTGAGCTTCATTAGCCCAGAATGTTGAGTTTGTATTATAAGGCATTAATATTTTCACAGGGAATGTGGCTCCTTTTGCTGTCAGCTCTTCCTTTGCCTTGTCTCTGTACGCTTTCGCATCGCTTTCATTGAAGAAATCTTTTTCTTCAATTGCTTTTAAATTACCTGTCTTGGTATAATCAATACCGTTTTGCGATGCGAAGTTTGGAGGTGTAATTGTATTTATAATTCTATGCTTTGGATTATACGGATCCTCAGTAGTCATGGTTGCAACTCTGTTGAAGCCTGCCATTATCGATTTACGGAAATTTGAATTATTGACTGCCTTTTTCCAATTTTCAGGCTCATATTCAGCATCAAATTTAGGATTAAAATTGAATGCATAGAAATATGTATATGAACCTAGTCTGTCAGGTCTTACCTGATTTTTAAGCTCAGGATTGTTCATCCACTCATCAAGGCTTGACGGTGGTATGATAGCCATAGTAGTTTCACCGCGCTTATACATTTCTCCTTCGAGAGCGGTTGCTTCTTTGTTGTATTTGTAGCTTAGCTTCTCTATAAAAATGTTGTCCTTATCCCAGTATGCAGGATTCTTTGTCAATATTCTCTGCATCTGAGGTTCAAATTCAGACAGAATATATGCTCCGTTGTAAAGCAGTGATGAATTGGCAGTTCCGAATGAATCTCCCATTTCCTCTAAAAACGGACCGTAAACAGGGAAGAAGCATACGTATGTGAGCATTGATTCAAAATATGGCACAGGTGCTTTCAAGGTGTACTCAAGCGTATAATCATCGACAGCCTTTACTCCGACCTGTGAAAAATCGGTTATTTCTTTGTTAAAATACTGCTCGGCATTTTTTATTACACCGTAAAACAATTCAGCTGTAGCTGATTCATTGTCAGGGTTCAGCAGATATTTAGCTGCATCGACAAAATCCTTCGCGGTTGTTTCGGCAACTTCCTTGCCTTCAAAATCGACCCACTTAACACCTTTTCTCAATTTAAAAGTCCAGGTTAAACGATCTTCCGAAACCTCCCATGATTCTGCCAAGCATGGCTGAACAACGCCATATCTGTCATAATCAACAAGGGTATCCACCAAATTTGCAGCGAGTGCAAATTCAACAGTTTTTGCAGTCATTAAATAATTGATGGATGTAACTTCTTCTGCATAAACTGTCTTGTATTCCTGCACTGCATCATATTTACCGCCTTCTGTTATATCATTTGTTTTTTCAGTACCCTGCTGTGAAGGCTCACCAGCATTTGTTTTTCCGGAACACGCTGTCATTATCAATAATAATACCAGCAATAAAGAAATAATCTTTTTCATTTTCCCCTCCTGAGTAAAAATTTTATTGTTTTTCAATCCTTAATTCTAAAGATTTATTTAAACATATGATATCTTAAAAATATTATATGTTTACTTCAATTTAAACATCACTTCAGTTGAAACAAAATTACCAAACGTTTTCACAGACAAAATTCATTTACAATTATACAACTATCAGTATTATATTTATTCCTCCTATTAAAAAATATATCTTTATACTAAAACAATTTAATTGATAATTGTTCAAGCAATAATTGTACCAAGTTTGTACAATGTTATAAGTTGCTCTAAAATGTT
>CAZNMO010000269.1:0-5176 GCA_964574195.1 uncultured Clostridiaceae bacterium
ACATGATATCTATAGCCTGTTCCAAAATCAGCCATTGGAGGTACAAGATCCTCTTCCGGCTTGTAGGGCAGGTATTCTTCACTGCTGCAGGTCGGCTTCTTTCTATCGATAACCTCCACTTCAGAAGCATCAGGAAGCTGAACCTTTTCACGCATATGTCCGATAACTTCGTCCATAAGCAGTATTACAGGTGTCCTATATTTTTCTGCAAGATTAAATGCTCTTACGGTAAGGTCGTAGGTTTCTCTTACTGATGAAGGAGTAAGAGCTATAACCGGATGATCGCCATGAGTTCCCCAACGTGCCTGCATTACTTCTCCCTGAGCAGGTGAAGTCGGCAGTCCTGTACTTGGGCCTCCTCTCTGGACATTTACTATTACACAAGGTACTTCTGCTATAGCAGCATAACCTATATTCTCCTGTTTCAATGAAAATCCGGGTCCGCTAGTTGCGGTCATACTTTTGGTTCCAGTAAGAGATGCACCGATGACTGCTGCCATTCCCGCAATTTCATCCTCCATCTGCATAAATCTTCCGCCTACCAGTGGAAGCTTTTCAGCAGACAATTCTGCTATCTCAGTAGATGGCGTAATTGGATAACCTGCATAGAACTTCATTCCTGCGGCTATTGCGCCCTCTACGCAAGCTTCATTGCCCTGCATTAATCTAAACTTGCTTTTCATTCTTTTTCCTCCCCACATAAATCGCATAATCCGGACATCTTAACTCACACATCCCGCACTGTATGCACTTATCAGGATCAGGCATAACTACCTTTTCGTTTTCAAGTACCAGAGCTTTGGCTGGACAAAAAGCAACACATATACCGCAGCCTTTACACCAGGATGATTTTATTATAACCTTTCCGTTATCGACTTCTCCTGCTTTGACGTCTTTCTTTTCCATATCCCCGACCTCCAAAACGTTCTATTGGGAGAATGCAATTTTTATTTCATTTTTAAAGCGTAAATAAATATTTTGCAACTTTCCCTTCATTTTTTAGTATATATTATAATATAGTGTAATGCAACAATTAAACCAAAAATTTTCATAATAATGTTAAACAAAATCTGTTTGAGCTCTATAAAACAGTCATTAGTTTCGTACCTGCATATAATAAAAAGGGGGGAATAGTATGTCTGATTTTTTACCCACTGATACTATCAGCCAAGATGATATATTCAATCTGGACCTGATCCAGAAAGATATAACAAGTGATATACTTTTTCTTATAGGTACACTTTTGGGTTTATATGCAAACATCAAAGCTGAAGATGAAATAGTCTGTCCTGAAGAAAGCAAGGCGTCCGACCAGAGTGAAGCTGAGAAAAGCACTTCACGCAATGAACTGATAGTAGTCGTTCTAGTATTCTTTCTCGCGGCAGCGATAATACTTACTTATACAGCATATACAAGGCTGGATAAGCAGGTTTCAGAGCTAGATAAGGAGCCGGATATGACCTTTATCAATAATATTTCGGGCAGCAAGCTGAATATCCTTGGACTGCTGCTTAGGATATCAGGATATATTATTTCTATTATAGGTAATCAGATCAAAGCTGATAATCCCGTTTAAAACTCCAGCCTATGAACCTTTTCATATCAGCGTAACCTGTAAGGTCAATATTCAAAGGGGTTATTGATATATAACCGTTTCGTACAGCATGTATATCAGTACCCTCTTCTATCTCATCCTCAACCAGCTCTCCGGCCAGCCAATAATATGCCTTCCCTCTTGGATCCTTCCTCTCCTCAAAATTATTCCTGTATTTTTTTACTCCCAGCTTGGCAATCTTCACTCCCTTTATTTCATCCAGTGCTTTTATATGGGGGATATTCATGTTAAGCAACAAGCGCTGCTCTCCATGCTCCAATATCTGCTCTATTATACCCGATGCTGCTTCCGCAGCAAGCACAAATTCTTCTTCATCATCACCTGCATAGGACACTGCTATGGCGGGTATGCCGAATATTGAACCTTCAATTGCCGCCGATACTGTACCCGAATAAATTATATCCGTTCCAAGGTTTTCACCTTTGTTAATCCCTGATACTATAAGCTGAGGCCTTTCGGGCAGAAGTGTCTCCACACCTATCTTTATGCAATCTGTAGGCGTGCCGCTTACTCTCCAAGCCTCTATATCCAGATCCTGAAGCTTTATCTTTTTGCATCTCAGAGGCTGATGCATGGTAATTGCATGGCCGATGGCGCTCTGCTCACGATCCGGGGCTACAACATATACCTTGCCAAGCCTTGACATCACCTTTGCAAGTTCATACAAGCCCTGGGAATATACTCCATCGTCATTTGAAACAAGTATGTTCAGCATATAAGTCCTCCTATATTTAATTTCAGCAATTCTTAATATTGTGTTTAATTGATTATTTTCCTACATATAATAAAACCAGTTTGTGCTGTGCAGGTGATATGATGATACAAATTGATGATGCAGGAAGCGGAAGCCTTGTTGGCGGCACCTGTATCGGCGTACTAAGAGAAGAAACGGGGGAATACTATTACGAGATAATCCCCGTGCATTTGTTCAATGAAGACAATTTCAAAAACAAGCTGTATATATATTATACAACAAAGATCGTAAAGAATGCTTTCAAAAAGCTCTCGGTGGATGCTTCAGAAGAAATAAACATATGTCAGGGCTATATGTTTGAGGATACCCGCAAGTATCTGAAAAGGAAAGCCTATGATTATTCAAACCTGAAGATAGAAGAACCGCTGCAATCACTTATTGAAAAGACCTTTGAGGAATATACCATCAATCTGGGTCTCCCAAGAGACTTTATAATGTATACCAAATACCCTTTCCATTTCCATAGACTACTTAAATGGGTATATGCAGATTATAACAGCAGGATAGAGCTTTGCAAGACCGGCTGGAAAAGCTGGCACAAATACAGCAATATAGAAGTTGATACTTATTATGACAAACTGTTGAAAAGCAATTTTATTTGTCTGAAATGCGGCAGAAAGATCCCTGACAACTCGAGCGTCAAAGTGATAAAATTTTATTCCAACAGGGTCAACTACGTGTATGTGCATAAGAACTGCGGAAAGTAATTCATTGATTGTCACTCTCTGCGGGTCAAGATCCTTCGCTAGCGCTCAGGATGACAGATTATTTCGTTCTTTATGGTAAAAAGTGTCATCCTGAGCGGAGCGAAGGATCTTTTGCTTTCCACTCTTTACTTGCGTCTCATTCTCTATCATACTAACTATGCCGATATACTATCCTGCCGTCTGTGACAGTCATCGTGACCTTAGAGTTCCTTATCTCCTCCGGGGCAATACTGTATATATCCCTGTCAATTACAGCCATATCGGCTAGTTTGCCTATCTCAAGAGAGCCCTTTTCAGCTTCCTCAAAGGATGGATAAGCTGCGTTTATGGTGAATAGCCGTACAGCTTCATCTACGGTAAGCTTCTCCTGTGGCAGCCAGCCTCCTTCCGGATTTCCTTCGCTGTTCTTCCTCGTTACAGCATAATAAATATTCTCCATGATGCTGAAGCTTTCTACAGGACAATCAGAGCCCCCAGACGCCTTGATGCCCATATCCAGCATTGTTTTCCAGGCATAGGCCTTGTCCAGCCTTTCCTTTCCTACCCTTGACTCTGCTATATCCATGTCCGAACCGACAAAAACCGGCTGAATGTATGCCAGGATATCTCCGTTTTTCATTTTCTCAAGTATTGCCGTGTTTGCAAATTGGGCATGTACTATACCGTGCCGGTCAGGATTTCCCTTCTTGCCATTGTTCACTTCGTTTATCAAATCTGCTGTGATCTCTATGGACCTGTCACCTATTCCATGAACTGCGATCTGCATTCCTGACTCACCTGCCGCTTTGAAGAACCTGCTTAAGGCTTCCTTGTCAAAAACCTGAAAACCATAGTTTCCCGGATCGTCAGAATATGGTTCTTTCATCAGCGCAGTCCTGGCCCCAACAGAACCATCTGCCAAAAGCTTCAGAGGGCCTATCCTGAAAAGGCTGCCTCCCTGTCCGGTCCTATAGCCCTTTTTTAGAAAATCCTCGAAAATACCAAATTCACTGAACATACATTGTTCATATGTTCTAACTGTAAGCATTCCCTTCCTTTCCAAGGATCTGTATGCAATGACTATCTTTTCCCATTCTTTTTCAGGCAATGCCAGAAAATCTGCTGTGTGAACACCGGTGATGCCTTCCTTGTTCAAATCCTTCTGGCCAAGGAGGATAAGCTCTTCAATATCCTCTGCCGACAAACCTTCCAGCAGCCTTGTATGAATAAATGCTGCCGATTCACGCAGTATTCCATTTTCAACATCTATATACTGCATCAGACCTTTGGCTTCTTCCATTGTCAATATCTTTTCCAATGCTATAGAGTTAGCTGCAGCCATATGTCCGCATACTCTGCTGTATATCAGCGGGTATGAAGTAGATATCTTGTCCAGGTCATGCCTGGTAAGCAGTCTTTTTTCGTCCTTGAACCTTCTCTGATCCCAGCCTCTTCCCAATATCCAGCCTCGTGTTGTCCCGTTCTTCAAGAAAAAATCCCTGCCTTTATCAATCACCTCCTGTATTGAACAGCATTCAGCAAGCTTTACACAGCTTTCTGCAATAGCGTAATCCAACACATGCAAATGAGTGTCGATAAACCCAGGTAAAACAAGCTGTCCCATAAGATCGATGCGTTCATCCGCATCCTGCTTTGCAGCTTCAACATTGCTGCCCAGGAAGGAGATCCTATTGTCCTTTATGCCTATTGCCTCTTTTATTGTGTCTTTATCATCAATAGTACGTACCAAGCCGTTGTAAAGTATAATGTCATGCATACTTTGATTACCTCCTGATTTCACCATTTTTTGCTTATTGTACTCATTCGTGTATGTGAAAGCAGCCATATGGTAGAATATCTTCCCAATATGGCTGCTTCTCAATTAATTTATTTGCATATGCTGCATTACTATACCGGATAGGTCTTATCGGTCTTATCGACAAGATTACTGTCAATAAGATACTTTTTTGCCTGTCTGTCCTTAAAGAACTTTAGCGCTACCTGCGGGAAGACTGCGTAGCTGAGTACATCCTCTTCCTGCTCATAGTATTCCTTCATTTCCTGCTTGATCGTCTCCAGCTGCGGTTCCAGCAAGTCGGCAGGCCTGCAGGTAATTACCTC
>CAZNMO010000270.1:0-5085 GCA_964574195.1 uncultured Clostridiaceae bacterium
AAGTAGGAACCTAGGGAAAGCCGGGAATGGCGTACGGGGATTGACGGGCAGGGTAGCTATTAACAGGCTGAATCGCCCCAGGTTTAGTAGACGCTCTTAAGCTGAATGTAAGTCTGCTTGTCGGCCTTAGCAGACGTTGGGGCTGCGGCTTGAGGCGGTCTGCAATACATCGGCCACCTGCCGTTCGGCTAAAGGCCAGAGGTCTCTTGTTTTGCTAGCCTTGGTACGCCTCCAAGGCATATACTAAACAGCTGAATTCCGCGCAATTGACGCGGAAATTTGCGTGGGTAGAGAATGAAAAGACATGACGACGGGCCAGCGGAGAGGCTGGGAGTCATCCTCCGCGAGGCCCACCATCGAATAGAGGCAGCAGAAAGCGGACGGATCAGCCAAGCCGAAATGGCGGCAAGGCTGGGGGTCAGCCAACGGGCTTATGTCGATTATTTGCATGGACGCGGCCCGGCTGGTGCCCGGGTGGCGTTTGACATCTTGGCGATGCTCGGAGATGACGAGGTGGTCGCATTACTGCGCAGGTGGCGCGAGGGAAGCATTGGAAATGGAAGAGGCCGGAATGGGGATTGATATTCTGAATGAAGAGGTGACGCTGCCGGAGATAGAGCTTTCTGCAACCGCCCCGAAAAAACGTGGCCGCAAACCCAAGGCGGTGAGTGAGATGGAAACCCCGGTGGAGCCGGCGGCACCCAAAACGGTGGATCCAAGGAATGCCCTCAACGAACTGACATCGACAGAGTGGTTGCCGGAGACTGTGTCGGTCTGGACGCAGCGTGGCCTTGGCGCAAATCATCCCGATGCGAGAATCGAGCGTGAGCATCCCGCCCCCTTCTCCTTCACAGACGTGGCCCGGTTGGTGAAGTTTTTCACTAAGAAGGGACAGACCGTGCTCGACCCGTTTGTCGGTGTCGGATCCACGCTCAAAGCGTGCGCAACTGAGGGGCGCAAGGGCATCGGATTTGAACTCAATCCGAGGTATGCCGAATTGGCTCGGGAGAGACTCCGCACGGAGGTGCGAGATCTGTGGGCCGAGGATTCACAGGATGTCCGCCTTGGCGATGCACGGGATCTCGTCAAGGAGTTGCCGGACGACTCCTTGGATCTTGTGGTTACATCTCCCCCGTATTGGATCATCCTTCACAAGGAGGATCACAAGGCGCGGCAGGAGCGCATCGAGAAGTATCTGGACACACGATATGGCGATGATCCGCGTGATCTCGGTAACGTCAAAGAGTACGACGACTTTCTAACCGAGCTGGCATCAATCCTAGGAGCATGTGCTCGTCCGCTTAAGGCGGGCAAGCACATGGCAGTTGTGGTCTCGGATTTCAGGGACAAGTCGAAATACGTGATGTTCCACGCAGATCTGGCGGCAGCCTTGGAGCCATATGGACTAGAGATGCGTGGCCTCAAGGTGCTCTACCAACGGCACAAGCGGATATTCCCCTATGGCTACCCGTATGCCTATGTTCCTAACATCCACCACCAGTTCATCCTGATCCTTCAGAACGCGAAGGATAAGAAGAAGGCGAAGGGCACGGAGGCGACTGTCGAGGAAAAACCGAAACGCCGTCGCATTACGAAGGCGGAGGCGTGATGACGGATTTCCAGACCGACTGCCTTGTCATAGGCGACTGCATCAAGGGAATGGACGCATTGCCGGAGGGCTGCGTAGATCTGATCGTCGCAGACCCGCCATACAACCTGGGTAAGGACTTTGGCATTTGGAAGGAAACCGAGCGGGAAAAGGACTGGGTCGAATGGACCCACGCTTGGCTCGCTTCGGCCGAGCGCGTCCTACGTCCGGGCGGGGCAATTTTTGTCTATGGCATCCATCGGCACCTGTGCTGGGTGCAGTGTGAGCTTTACCGCCTCGGGCTGACATACCGTCGTCAGATCATCTGGAACTACGAGAACGGGTTTGCTGGATACACGAAGTCACTGTCCGCACATTACGAACCCCTGCTGTGGTTCAGCAAGGGGGGGACCTACACTTACCACCCCATCCGCGAGCCGTACAAGAGTACCGAGCGGCTAAAGCACAAGGTCACCAAGAACGGAAAGTCGTGGACTCCGAACCCCGAGGGCCGAATGGCCGGGGATGTTTGGAAGTTCCCGGTTCTGGCGGGGCGGAGGTTCGCTCCCGAGAAAGTGGAGCACCCGACACAAAAGCCGATTCCGCTCTCCCTACGGATCGTCCGACATTTCTCCAATCCCGGAGAACTTGTGCTGGTGCCGTTTGCCGGAAGTGGATCGGAATGCCTGGCCGCCCGCATGTCGGGCCGCCGATATCTCGGATTCGAGTTGAATCCGGAGTACGCCAAAATCGCCGGGGATCGCATTTTGGCTTGGGACGAAGGCAGAGTTGCCCCCGGCGTGCCGCCGGAGGCATTCGGCGAATGGCTTTTTACTTCGCAACCTCAACAGATGGACGCGTAGCGGGACCTATCCTGAGTTTTCTGCCGAGAAGAGGTTCGAGCACCACCTCCCGGTAGGAGGGTGTGTCGATATCTACATGGAATATGTCGGAGGGTAGGTCGGATATTTTCCGTCCCCGCCAGACGAGCAGGCAGAGTGCGAGCACGGTCACCGTGCCGATTTTTACGCCGACCACTTTCCTGATGTCTTGGATGATCCGCCAGTATTCGGATCGCCAGTTGGGCAGCACGTCCGTCACCACAAGAGCTGACAATGAAAGCGGGTTGCGACCGAGCCGTCCAACGGAGACGGCTATGTCGTCAAGAAGATCTCGAGGTGCGTCGAGAACCGCCTCGTCGCCGAACTCCGCCTCCGCGCATCCAAACTCCGGCCACGGCGATCCGAGGACGATGTCCATGCGTGCGAACACGTCGCCCTTACGACGCATTGCCGCCCCGCATCCTGCCGCTATGAGTAGGTTCCTTGCGAGAAGGTCGGGAAAGCGGTCGCCGTTCCGGTTCCAGGCGGCAAGCATCCGGGATCGGAGATCATCGGCAACGGTGTCTGACTCCGTAAGGAACTCACCCGAACGCGGCACCGAAGTTACGGCGGCAAGGGCCGCGTTGGCTGCTGCGTTGTCGTTAGTCTCCGGGAATGCCGGCCTGGCCGTATCGTCGATGACGGCGTGGGGAATCATCCTGATTGCCCCCACCGGGCAGCGGGACGCGCACACTCCGCAGAGCATGCACGCGCCCGGATCAATCGACGGGGTATCACCATTCGTACGGGTTATCGCCCCGGATGGGCAAGCGGACGGATTGCGGTCGGCCGGGAACTCGGGAAGGGAGGCGGACACCACTTCATCTTCGCGGAACTCCATACACGGGGCAGTGGGGCATCGCAGGCATGTGGTCGGGGACGAGGATCCGTCAGAGAATCTCAACGTGCCAGGCTTTCCCTGTGCAACATCCAAAGAAACCGGGACGAGTCCCGCCGCAAGCGTTCTGCGCGGAGCCGCAGCTCCAGCGTCACGGGAGAAAATCCGCGGCATCAGCCACCCCTCTCATGTTCGTGAAACCCTTTAACTCAAGACGACCACCTGACC
Source organism: uncultured Clostridiaceae bacterium (assembly GCA_964574195.1). Taxonomy (GTDB): domain Bacteria; phylum Bacillota; class Clostridia; order Lutisporales; family Lutisporaceae; genus BRH-c25. The sequence continues at coordinate 3,536 of CAZNMO010000270.1, forward strand.
GAGCGGCAGCCAGGGCAAGCGCGGCGAGCGACCTGATGTCGAGTACCCCGACATTGAATCCGTATGCGCGATGCACGTCGCCGATCAATTCCCTGACCTCCGAGCGTTCGTTGGGAGGATTGAACCCGACGCCCAGCGTGGTGGCCGGTGGAGTCGTGGGGAATTGCTTTCGCGAGAGCAGGATGATTTTGTTCTCGACGGCTTGGCGGATCGCCTTGACGGAGAGTTCGGTCTCCTCACCCGGCGATTTTATCTCGATGGGGATGCTGTTTTCCTTATCGACGATCATCGCGTCGGCACGGTCGTAATTGACCCCGCGCCTCGAAGTCCTGCATTCGAACCCGATGATGCGAAACAGGGCCGCGACCAAGGGGTAGAACACGTCCTGGTTATCCCCCGCGTGCCTTGCTGCGAACACCTCGACGGCGGCAGCAGCCGAGCCCTCCGCTGCCAAATCGGCAAGGAGTTCCCGCTCAAGTACGGTGGTTTCTGCGTCCTTGACGGCGGCTTGCCCTGTAGCGGTGAAGAGAACACGGGCCTTCGCACGGGTGCGTCCGGGATTTGCGGCTGCTGCAATCTGCCGCGCCTGTACCGTTGCCCCTGGGGTGTCGCCGCCAAGATGGGGGAAGGCGGCATTCACGTCCGAGCGGGCGATCTGCTGGAACGGCGAGAACAGTGGATCAGGATCGGTGGCCACGCCAAGCCCATTGAGCGTCGCCCTGTCGGCGTCCATCCCCTCGCGTGCGGGTGACAGATCAAATCCGGCTCGGGCCAGCATCAGATGGGCGGAGAGCCGCATCATCGGGGCCTTGGCCTTTTCCGGCAGGGCCTTGTAGTCGGATATGCGGAAATCGTTGAGCTTGGACAGCCGGTCAATCGCGGCCCGTCCTTCGGCGGTAAGCGTGAGCATCGACCTGGAGGTTTTCTCGCACCAGCCCGCCCACTGCACCGCTGCGATGGGAAAGCGGGTGTAGTTGCCCATCGTGACGTGCGAAATTTTGCGTGTCTCCGAGAGGGCCGCAATTTCCGCATCCATCCTGCCACGCTCCGTGCGGCAGCGTTTCAGCCTTGCAATCATCGCCGAGATGGCAGCCGTGTCACGGTCATCCCGAATGCTCAGGGGACCGACGATCATCTCGTCGCGGGTGATGCCCCCGCCGAGCGCGGCTGCCGTTCCAAGGATGGCCGGAAACACCCTGACCGATTGGTCGCCTTGCACGCCCAGCACGTCGTTGGGATAGGCCATGCCAAGCAGACACTCCACCGTCAGTGGTTTGGGGTCTGGGGTGCGTGCCGCATGTTCGCCCAGCCATGAAAAGGAAAACCTCAACGCGCCGGTCGTCGATTGGATCCACCCTAGCGTGCGGAACAACTCGGCATACATCTTCGACTGGTTGTAGAGCGGGTCGCGGCTGCGATCCTGACGAGTCGAGCGTCGTAGGGCCTCGTCTCCGAATGCCCCCTGCGAAGAGACGTTGTTCCTCTCCAGCATGGCGAGAGTCATGTCGTCGAGATCGAAGTCCGCTCGATCTTTGAGGACGGCGTAAAGA
>CAZNMO010000271.1:0-5054 GCA_964574195.1 uncultured Clostridiaceae bacterium
CTACCGAAAGACGGAAAGGGGAACCGACTCGTTCCTTCCTTGCGGAGGACGAATCAAGGCCTGAAGTTGGTTCGTCGAGCAAGAGGAGAGAAGGATCAACAAGGATTTCATACCCTATGCTAGTTCTTTTTCTCTCTCCCCCAGATATGCCTTTAATAAGTCCTCCACCTATTCTCGTGTGACGACATCTATGATTGTGAAATGTTGGAATGAACAGTTGCAACAATCATGTTCAATTTCTTTTGACAGTTTTAGATTGTGGTGCTTTGTAATCAAGGGCGAGAAGGAAGTTCATGGAAAGGTAGCTCACATACCTTTCCAGGCCTAATTCTTTAATAATCACTTCAGCTCTTTCATACTTCTGACGTCGACTCATCTTGCTTGGAAGTCTTAAGAATGCAGCAAAAACGAAGGCTTCCTCTACAGTCAATTGTGGAAAAAGCACATCATCTTGTGTCACGAAACCCACCTAGCACAACATTGCTCAATTCGGTATGGAAGTTAATACAAAATCATGTACATTGAAAGAAAGACTTTTTTAGATTCTTGGTTTTAAGGCAATAGAAAGAGAGAAGGAAAAAAGAATTATTGATGGATAGGTAATATACCTCCTATTGATAGCTGTATTATATGGGATGTCATTGTATGTGACAGTTCCTCTGACATTTTCTTGCAATCTTCCTCCCAATATCTTTAACAGGGTTGTTTTCCCACTGCCAGAAGGCCCCATTAAGGCAAGAATTTCACCCTTCCTTCTTCCTCCTTCGCGTCAAATCTTTTTCTACAGGTCCCTTTTTCAAAAGATATGACGAATTAGCAAGTCGATCTTAGGTGCTTTGATTGGTTCGTTGAAGATGGATTCAAGTCCCAGCGGAATTGCAGCTATGCCCTTTTCCGAAATGCCTGACTTTGTTGAGCAGCTACTTTGCTTCCCCGGCTTTCCGCTTTCAGCCGTTCTTTCTTTCTCTTGGACGAGCATAAGGCTCTAAGCCCTTTGTTTACGACCTCCTAACAAGATAGCACCGATACGATCTCCCGCTGTGAAGTAGGAGGTTTTCACCGACAGAGCGCAATTAGACCACAACTGAAAGAGAAGGACTTTCCATGGTACATTCTGTACAGATCTTTCGCCCTTAGCTATTAGATTAGGCACAAATAGTCTATGTAGACCACCTGGCCTAGCAAAAGCGGGTTTCATTGCGTCTTGAGCCGCTCCTGCCCCTCACAATTCTCCACCCTCTGACCTTAACTACCCCCTCGACATCGGTGGCCCCCTTATTATGATTGAATACTCATTCTGCTTACTGATCATTCTTATCTCATTCATTAGGGGAGGGGCAACCCATTTGCGCGACGGAATTGTTCGTCAGTAAAATGAGAGCGGAATTCCTGGTAAATTTCAGAATCTCTGCCGTTCTGGTTGAGTTGTTGAATAAAGGAAGTTAGATTTCCATCAAGGCAGCTTAAGGTGATCGAGAAGACGGATGAAAGATAGATCTCTTCTCCCCTCGGCCTATAATATTTTGCTTACTTTCGAATTCGTTGTTGGAGAAAGCGAAAAGGATTCCTTCTGGTTGTCACATCTTCTCACCCTGTCTGCTTTGGCTATCTGTTCGTAATGCTTCCTTCTTTTCTTCGATGGAATGAATTCTGAACTTAGATCATGAATTGGATTCGAACCAATATTGCTTTTGCGACTTTCCCTTTAGTCGATCATGATGGGAAGATCCCGCTGCCCAGGATCTCGGCACCCCTCCCACCTTTCGATGAGATATTTGCCTAACCAATACCAATGCGATCCCTTTCTTTCCATTCGACTCGGCTAATATAGCCAAATATAGCAGCTTCAGGTACGTATAACAAACATTTCTCACGTCAATCTCGTATATACTTCACTTTATTATCTCCCAAATATACTCTATATCATAGCATAGAAAGAAGTACCCTTGATCCCATATTCAATTCATTCTCGTCACCCTCACTTTGATCTCCTTACTTGCCATTTTTGCGAACTAAACTATAGGAGCAGATGATGGGCATCAAGAGCTTCTAGGATTCTTTTGTTAGAAGATCAGCTGGCAGAATCTTCCGTACGAAACAGGTCTCGAACTCTCGGCAACCTTCCTGGCGGCGCCAGGTGTTCAGCCAATCATCTTATTCCCGAGGAGATTCATATTCCCACCTATCCTAACGAAGGAAGCAATAGAACCGCTTCCCGCTACTAAGGAAGTAGCTCGGAGTCGGTTTGACTGGAGGAGATTACCTCTTGCGAGAATAGAGATCTTTCAATTCCCGACTCCATCAGTATTCACTGGAATGCGGCTATGAAGTGTGACCTGACGGGCGAACATGATCTTTACAATCTTTACATAACCAAGAGTTTGGTCGGTTCTCCGATCCACCTTGAATGAGCTATCCTTGTCCCCTCGAATGAGTAGATCGGCGATACAGGAATTGGAGTGAATGAGGCCCAACATAGAATTCTTTCTCGGAGGTTCGCCCGGCGCCTCTCTTCTCTGGATCCGCTCTCAGAATTGATGTTAACAGCCGACCGCTCTACCACTGAGCTACTGAGGAACAACGGACTTAAGGTACGAAGTCGCTAGAGCGAAGCTATAGGGGAACAAGATGCGGAATTCCATCCAGAAAGATACATTCCAGCCTATGGAGCGGCAGCTGGACAGATCGATTTGGATATGGACGATGGACGTCTCATTTGATCCTGGTTTTGTCAATGATGGAATAGGGACAGGTACTAGGGGGGAAAACTAGTGGAGTTATTGCTTTCAAGGTTCTTACGCATTGGAACAAATGAAGTGAAGTTTTTCAAAAGACCTTAGCTAAAGATGGAGAGTTCGGGTCCGCTTCCCCTTACTAATGGAAATGATGAACGGATAGACTCCGTAGCCCTGGGATCAATAAGGGGGAACAAAGATATTGAGTAGTTGGTGGGACCGATGAAATAGGAAAGACACCGAAACGAGGGAACTATTTGGTGCCCTTTCGCCTTCTATAGCAATTCCTTGCATTTGACCTGAAGAAATATGGGATTGATTGACTTAATGAGATGGTATCCACTTCACCAGTTGGTGTTCTTTGGCGAAGGGAAACTACGAATCGGATCAGAAGTAGCTCATTAGCTACTAGGTTCAGAGGGAAGGCGGGTCTCGCACTCAAAGAAAAACACTACTGAAAAGGTAGCAGCTGTTTCACCGACATTGTTGCTGGTTCGGCAGAGGATCTTAGTCACAGTTCAGTTGGAGCGGTATTAGCTGAACTATCGTAGTGTTTCGGTGAAGAGATCAAACCCATCCAAGAAGGCAGCTGCGACCTTAGGATTTCTCTCTCTTCCTGCTGCTCCAAAACCTGCTACTGAAAAAAAGGAAACTTGGAAGGGCGGGCAAGCACAAGCAAAGCCATTCTCGTTCACTCGTTATTAGTCACTCATTCCCATGCTAATGTAGGTAGAGAAAGAATGAGACAAAACAACAGATTCATTCTTGAGTGAAACTCCCATATCCCCACCGGATGAAAGGAGAGCAGACTTCGCTCAATAAGGTACAACTATTCCATACTTCGAGTAAACAGTCAAATTCCATGTCTTATGGGAACGTAGTGTCATAGTTAGTTTCGAAAAGACTAGAATATCCAGCTACTCGTGCAACAAAGACTACTGCCACGTCTCTCCCGATGACTGACTCTCCTGAAAAAGCTGTGGACACAGCAACAGACTCGGCGGGGGATTCATTCTCTTACTCATTGCCAACCAGTTCTTCCTCTGCCTTGGCATAAACAGAGCTAACTTTCCTTGAGACTACTTCTGGAACATCCCTATCCTTCGATCGATACTGCCGACATTACTCGTTATGAGGCGAGGATTGGCATCAGATGAAGACATAACTTCTTCCGATAACGGAACTTCAAGTCTTAGCTACCCGAAAGAAAATAGAATAAGGGAAGTTGACTTCGAAACTCTTGAACTGTAAGAGAGACTTCATTTAAGAGCGATCTTTTCATCCAACTCGAAATATCATAAGAGAAGAAAGAGAGCTTTAGAAGCAAGACATGTGTCAAGAATCAAAGAAAAGTTCGAAAATTGGCGAATTCAATGTTTCCATATCCCTCCGGGCAGGAAATCATATATTGAATAGAGGGTACTCCACCTCTGTAGAGGATACAACACATTGAAATAAAGGAATTGGTGGATCTCTCCCATCAGACAGATCAACGGCACCGGGCATGGGATACACAGGCAGGAGAGCCGATTTGACCGCGCAGACCAAATGAGCGAAATTTTTTTAAAGCGAAAGCGCTGTGCCAACTTGCGTACAAGATTTATATGTGGATTTGATACTATAGTCAAATCCTCTTCATAAGTCCTTTCTTACAGGCTATTCAAGGTCTATTGGCTTTCTTGCTTATGCGGTACTTCGAAGGCTAAGCCTCGTTTATGCACCGAGAAAGATCGTCGGTAGGAAAGCTCTGTTATGCACCAACGACGGCCCCTTCTCTTTACCTTTCCCGTGCCCTACCTCATTCCTTTGCTGGCTTGAATTCCATCTCTTTTCTTCTTTGTTTGCGAGAGTTACTCATAGGACGACCCACCGGTAGACCAAGACTTGAACGGATAGAATCGTACTACCGCTGTCGATGCCGGTGCTGCTTGCCGACGGCCCTTCGCTTACTTCTCTGGAGTCAACGATGCCGCTTTTTCCGTCACGGAAACTGCTCGCTGTGCCCGGGTCAAGGAGATTCGATTTGCTTGGTTGGGTTCTTTGCTTGCTTATTCCACTTCTTAATCATCCTTCATTTCACTAATTCGTATTAACATGGACCTAAGATGAATTAGATAGGTTTTACACTTTTCTCAAAGAAAGAGGAAATAGCAAAGAATCATTCGGCGCGTAGTGAACTGCCAGATAGATCAGTACAGCTAGGGATGCCGTTGAAACCCGAGCAAAGGCTTCGAATTCTGCGAATTGCGCTAGTTCGAATTTTCATTTACCAGCTACTTGTTTCATGGCTTTTATTTGAGCTGCGGACCCCACTCTGGA
>CAZNMO010000272.1:0-4361 GCA_964574195.1 uncultured Clostridiaceae bacterium
CCGATGCCCAGGGAACTTTTAAGTTATCAGGGGTTTCTGCTGATGCTACCCTGTTGTTCTCATTTGTTGGGATGAAAAGCCAGGAAGTGAAAGTTGCAGGGAAATCTACAATCAATGTAAAAATGGATGAAGAAAACATTGGCATTGAAGAAGTTGTGGCTGTTGGATACGGCACACAGAAAAAAGTGAACCTGACTGGTGCTGTTTCGGCAATCTCCAGTGATTTGATGGAAACCCGTCCTGTTCAGAATGTAGGACAGGCTCTTCAGGGAATCATCCCAGGTTTAAATGTTGGAACAGCCGGGTATGGCGGCGAATTGGATCAGGATATGGCTTTTAATATCCGGGGAGTTGGTACTATTGGTTCGGGCTCAACAGCCGCACCTCTGGTGTTGATCGATGGAATTGAAGGGGACATGAATGCTTTAAATCCCCAGGATATTGATAATATCTCGGTATTGAAGGATGCAGCATCATCTGCTATTTACGGGTCGCGTGCTGCCTTTGGGGTAATCCTGATCACTACCAAGACAGGAAAACAAGGGAAAGCAAAAGTCAATTACAACAATACTTTCAAGTTTTCGTCTCCGCTAAAACTGCCACACATGGCCGATTCCTATTCTTTTGCCGAATTTTTTAACGATGCGCAACTGAACGATGGGGGTGCCGCCGTTTTTTCAGATCTCAGGCTAGACCAGATAAAAAAATACCAGGCTGGTGAGATTACAACAGGGACCTCTGAACAAATAAATGGCATCTGGAAATATTATACCAGATCGAATGCCAATGTTGATTGGATCAGGGAAATGTATAAAAACAACTCTTTTTCACAGGAACACAACATTAACGCCAATGGAGGGAACGAAAAAGTGCAATATTATGTGTCTGGTAGTTTCCTGGATCAAAACGGAATTCTTCGTTACTCTGGCGATGAATTTAACCGATACACGTTTACAACCAAGCTTACCACAGAATTAAGCAAACATGTGAAATTCAATTATACCACCAAATTTGTTCGTGAGGATTACCAGGAGGCGTCACATCAAGACTGGACCTTCTATTATAACATTTACAGGCGATGGCCTACAAATCCGGTTAAAGATCCGAAAGGACACTATACCGACCAGAGTGAAATTACTCAGATGCTGGATGGAGGAAGGCGCAAAACTAGGTCCGACTGGACGTATAACCAGGGACAATTGGTTATCACTCCATTAAAAGGTTGGAACATTTATGCCGAAGGTAACTTCAGGGTTACCAATGATAACAATCATACTGACATCCTGCCGGCCTATGCCTATGATGTAAATGAGGTGCCATTTGCAATTCCGGTAAATGGTCAATCAGCAGGATATAGTTATGTTTGGGAATACAACCGTCAAAACAACTTCTTTACCTCAAACCTTTATTCTGATTACGTATTCGACATTCATAATGACCATCACTTTAAAGTTCTGGCTGGGTTCAACTCCGAGCTAATGAAAACACGCTATTTCAGCGCTTACCGGACAGGGTTAATCTCAAGAGACCTGCCGGTTCTTGATTTGGCTACTGACCAAAGTAAAGCAGAAAGCGGGTCGGCAGGCCATTGGTCAACTGCTGGATTCTTTGGTCGCCTGAATTACAATTATAAAGACAGGTATTTATTGGAACTGAATGCCCGATATGACGGATCATCGCGTTTTATAGAAGACAAACGCTGGAACCTGTTCCCTTCTGTTTCTTTAGGGTGGAACGTGGCCAAAGAAAACTTCTGGACCATTTCAGATGTCATCCAACTTTTTAAAATCAGGGGCTCTTACGGAGAACTTGGAAACCAAAATACGTCGAGCTGGTACCCATTCTATCCTTCTATGCCTATTAGTATAAATACCGGTACCTGGCTTATAAACGGGGCAAAAACGAACACATCCAGCGCTCCGGGTCTGATTAGTAGCTTATTGACCTGGGAGCAGGTAAAAAGCTGGGATGCAGGCTTTGATCTGGGCATGTTAAAAAACCGGTTTAATCTTGGTTTTGACTACTTTAACCGTATTACTTCCAATATGGTAGGACCTGCCCCGGAACTGCCTGTCGTTCTTGGAACCGGTGTTCCTCAAATCAACAATGCCGAAATGAAATCGTATGGTTTTGAACTTGAGGCAAAATGGCAGGACCGAATTGGCTCATTTAAATATTCAGTACGGGCCGTATTGGCTGACGACCAGCAGGAAATCATGTCTTATCCCAACACTACAGGGAACATTTCAACCTGGTACAATGGCAAGAAGATGAATGAAATATGGGGATATACCACCATTGGCATTGCAAAAACACAGGCTGAAATGGACGAGCATCTTGCTACGGTAGCTCAAAACAAACTTGCCACCAAATGGGGGGCAGGCGACATTATGTATGCCGACTTAAACAATGATAATAAAATTGATGCGGGAAACGGAATCCTGGGAGATACCGGAGACCGGAGGATTATCGGGAATTCAACACCAAGATACCGGTTTAGCCTGGACCTTGATGCTTCCTGGAAGAATTTCGACATCCGGGTGCTGTTTCAGGGAGTTGGGAAGAGAGATTGGATGCCTAATGGTTCATATTTCTGGGGCGCAAACGGTAGTGCTGGAATGTGGGAATCGCTAATGTTTTTGCAGCACAAAGACTATTTCCGTGATGAAAATACTGTTTCTGTAAAGAACGGATTTTATAATGTGAACCTGGATTCTTACTATCCGAAACCCTATTTTGGCACAAATAAGAATCAACTATGGCAGACCCGTTACCTGCAAAATGCGGCGTATCTGCGCTTGAAAAATATCCAGATCGGGTATAATGTTCCCTCGGCAATCCTTTCCAAAATTGGCATCTCTAAACTGCGGATTTATGCTACCGGAGAAAATTTATTGACCTTCACCAAGCTATCCAGCATCCTGGATCCTGAAGTTGTCGGATTGAATGATGTTGACGGACGGGTTTATCCTCTGTCCAAAGTTTACGCATTTGGACTTAGTATTAACTTTTAAAGAATCTAACTATGAAAAAAATATTCAATAATTTACTTTTTCTGTCTTTGGCTTTCTTAACGCTTATTGCCATTAGCTGTAATGATTTTCTGGACAGGGAACCTTTGGGTACAGTTACCCCCAGTGCATATCTATGGAATGAATCCGACCTGGGAGCCTATGCCGTGAAGGGATACAGTATTTTTCCAACCCATGACAGTAATTACCCGGGAACTTTTACGATCGACAATAATACTGACAATCAGGCTTCTTCAAGCTATAATAGTCGCTGGGTGCCAGGCGAATGGAGGGTTTCACAGACTGGAGGGAGCTGGGATTTCTCCGGCATTCGTAATTGCAACTATTTTATTCAAACAGTTGTTCCCCGGTGGAAGTCAGGGAAAATAACAGGAAATGCCACTAATGTCAACCATTACATCGGGGAAATGTATTTCCTTCGGGCGTATAGCTATTTTGACAAACTTAATGCCTTTGGTGACTTCCCAATTGTTAAACACACATTGACTGACGACAAGGAAGCGTTGATTGCAGCATCCAAACGGCGTCCGCGTAATGAAGTGGCACGATTTATCATTTCCGATCTTGATTCGGCTATTACCTTGTTGCAAACCAACCCTCCCGGAGGGACCAACCGGATTACCAAATATGCAGCCCAATTGTTTAAATCACGGGTAGCTTTATTTGAAGCTACCTGGGAAAAATATCACCAGGGTACGGCTTTTGTTCCAGGCGGTCCGGGCTGGCCGGGAACCGGGAAAGTTGATAACTTTTCAATCAACATTGCAAATGAAATCAACTATTTCCTGGATCAGGCCATGAGTTCTTCATCGGCTGTTGCAGATGCCATTGCGCTGGTTAATAACACCAAAGACAATGGATATAACTCATCAAAAAATCCTTATTTCATGATGTTTGGCGATGTTAGTATGTCCAAGTATCCAGAAGTGCTGTTATGGAAAGCATATAACTTGTCTTTGGGGGTTACTAATGTGGCAAACCATTTCCTTAATTATGTAGGAAGAGGTGGAAATGCAGGTTATACAAAAGGATTTGTGGATAATTTTCTGATGCAAAATGGGTTACCCATTTATGCCACTGGATCAGGATATGCGGGAGATGATCTGCTGTCAGCGGTGAAAAAGGACAGGGACAACCGGCTTCAGCTCTTTATGAAGGTCCCAGGAGAAGTCATATACACCGATGTCACGAACAAGGATGGGAGCCCGGTTGTGGAAGGCTATCCTGATATTCTTGATCTTGAATCTCAGCGTTGTCCTACTGGGTATCACATAAAGAAAGGGATTTGCTATCTGAACTCAGAAGCATATACTCCAAATGTGGGAACTA
>CAZNMO010000272.1:4371-5032 GCA_964574195.1 uncultured Clostridiaceae bacterium
CCAAAGCTGATAAATACTGGAGACAAATTCGTGACCGGGCAGGTATTAATCCCGACTACAATATAACTATCAATGCCACGGACATGGCTCAGGAAGCTAAAAATGACTTTGCAGCTTATTCCGCAGGCGTACTTATAACAGATAAAACTTTATACAACATTCGTCGGGAACGTCGTTGTGAATTGATGGCTGAAGGGCGGAGGTATTTTGATCTGAAGCGTTGGAGAGCATTGGACCAGTTGGCAACCCAGCCTTACACTATTGAAGGTTTTAAACTATTTGGGCCGATGAAGGACTGGTACAAGGGTCTTTTGGTTGAAGCTGGTACTCCTGGAAAAACCGCCAATGTATCCAGTAGTTCCGAAAGTTTGTATCTGCGGCCATACCGGATTAATTTAACTGCCAATAATTTGGTCAAGGATGGCTACAAGTGGACTGCAGCTCACTATCTTGAACCCATTGCCATTCAGCACTTCTTGATTACCGCAACCAATCCATCTGATTTAACAACTTCTGTAATTTATCAGAATCCAGGCTGGCCACTTGAGGCCAATAGCGGGGCAACGGGCTATTAATTAATTTAATTACTGTAATGAGGCTCCCGGAAAAATGAACCGGGAGTCTCATTAAAACTATTGATGCCGTTTATTTCCAATTAATC
>CAZNMO010000273.1:0-4952 GCA_964574195.1 uncultured Clostridiaceae bacterium
GCTCCAGCGAGGTTTGGTTACTTCTCGGAGCAGTCAAAACGGAATTCGGGAAATTCGGTGATATCCTCGACAAAACACAGAAAAAGCTTCAGGAAGCAAGCAATACCATAGAGGATGCTGCCAGAAAGTCAAGAAGCATAGGAAAGAAACTGAAGAGTGTGCAGGAGCTGTCAACAGACTCGGCAGCTGATTTGCTTGCGGACGATGAGGATACCGGTTTTTCCAAAATAGCGGCATCCCTGGAGGAGTTCGGGGAACAATAAATATATAGTATGGCGGTATGACATGGATAATGAGTATTTGAACAAAGGCTACAAGAAACTGCTTGATGAACTGCATCAATTAATGATGGATAACGGCAAGCTATCAATATCAGATGTAAAGATGCTGAATCCCCTCGTGCTTGCATATGTGGGGGACTCGGTATACGATACCTTTGTGAGGACACTGCTGGTATCGGGAGGCTATGGGCAGGTCGCCAGGCTGCATAAGATGGCGATAGAGTTTGTCAAGGCAAAAGCTCAGGCCGACACATTGGAAAAGATCAGTGAATTCTTGACAGAGGATGAACAGGACATAGTAAGGAGAGGTAGAAACACCAAATCCGGAACCGTACCCAAAAATGCTGAGCTTTCAGACTATAGACTTGCAACCGGTTTTGAAGCCCTTATTGGCTATCTGTACCTGACTGGTCAGACCGAAAGGCTGATGGAGGTAATCAGGCAGGTAATAGAGGTGAAGAAAATCTGACTGGACATATTGTCGGATCAACGGTTAAAATGGTATAAATGGATAATAAGCTGTAAAGGTGGGAATGAGCCATATGAAGGTAACTATCATACAACATACGCCTGAACCTGAAAAACTGGTCGCAGCAGCTGCAAAGCTATGCTATTCCGCTGTGGGAGTGGAAAACATAATGGATGGACTGGATGAAGGAAAGGTGGATAAGTTTCTTGGCATGTTGATGGATCTGGGACACGAAAGTCCCATTGAGCATGTGAGTTTTACCTTCGGGGTGGAAGGGGTGAGCAGGGTGCTTACACACCAGCTGGTGAGGCATAGGATAGGCTGCTCTTATTCCCAACAGTCACAGCGTTATGTCAAGCTGGAACAGTTTGAATATATAATCCCCCCCGAGATAGAGAGGCTGCCTGCAGCAAGACAGAAGTTCATTGAGGCCATGGAGGCAGACCAGAAGGCTTATAATGAGCTGGTGGAGCTGCTTATACCAGAGCATTACCAAAGAAATATCCAAGAAGGCAAAAACGAGAAGCAGGCCAGGAGCATGGCCGAAAAAACAGCGATAGAAGATGCCCGCTACGTTTTTCCCAATGCCTGTGAGACAAAAATCGTGTTTACCATGTCGGCAAGGGCTTTGATGAATTTTTTCAAGCATAGGTGCTGCAACAGAGCCCAGTGGGAAATACGCCAGATGGCGGAGGAAATGCTCCGTCAGCTCAAAGTGATCGCTCCAACGCTTTTCAAGAATGCCGGGCCTGAGTGCGTAGCCGGTCAATGCCCGGAAGGAGCAATGAGCTGCGGCAGTCAGCGCAGTATGAGAGAGAAATACTCAAATCTCTGATCACATAAATTGTTTTCTATAAATCTGTAGATAATAAGTACATATGTCATCCTGAACGCAGTGAAGGATCTTATACCTTCTTCCTACTCAGAATGACAGCACAAACTGGAACACATATAACCCAAATAATCACAAAAAGGATGATGAGTATGGCATATAGCAAGAAAACAGGCGGACCAAATACGCCAAGATACAAAAAGGAATCCAGACCCTGGAAGCCCGAGAGCAAAAATGAGGCAGGCTATGGAAGGGGAGAAGGCAGATATTCAAAAGGCCCTGCTAAAGGAAAGCCCTATGATAAGGCCAGACCCTTTGAAAAGGGAAAGCCTTATGACAAGGATGCAAGTCCAAGGGGAAGCAGACTGAAGGAGCAGTACAGGGCTGACCTGAAGGAAGAGGAAGATGATGAGAACATAAACCTGATCGAAGGAAGGAATTCCGTACTTGAAGCATTGAAATCAGGAAGAGAGATCGACAAGCTGTTTGTGCAGAAAGGGGTCGGTGAAGGCTCCATAAGACAGATAATAGCTATTGCCAGAGAGAAAAAAATACTTATAAAGGAAGTAGACAAGGCAAAGCTGGACGCTCTTTCAACCACAAGGAACCATCAAGGTGTAATAGCATCTGCGGCACTTTATAAATACTATGAAGTTGACGATATACTTAATGTAGCTGCAGAGAAGGGCGAGGATCCTTTCATCATCATACTTGATGAGATAACTGATAACAACAACCTGGGTTCTGTTCTTCGTTCCGCTGATGCTGCAGGAGTCCACGGGATAATAATTCCAAAGCGGCGAGCGGTAAGCCTGACACCGGCAGTTGCAAAGATCTCTTCAGGGGCAATCGAGTATGTACCTGTTGCCAAGGTGACCAATTTGAATCAGACCATGGAATATCTGAAAAAGAAGGGTTTGTGGATAGTTGGTGCTGAAATGGGAGGAGAAACCTACTACAGCAAGGATATGACAGGACCGGTCGCTCTTGTGATAGGCAGTGAAGGCGAAGGGCTTGGACGTCTCATAAAGGAAAACTGCGACTATCTGGTAAGTATCCCCATGAAAGGCAGGATTTCATCTTTGAATGCGGCTGTTTCTGCGGCTATAATTATGTTTGAGATTCAAAAACAGAGAATTTCAAAAAAAGCGTAGTCTAAAGGTCAAAAATGAGGTTCACCCAATGCAAAAACTTGTGGAAATTGTGTTGGGAGAACCTGAAACTTGACTAATTCCTCAGATATGATTATAATAATACTATGGTTTTTTATGTCTACATGAAGCGCATTATGATTCTTGGGATGTTTTGGTGCTAATGCGGTTTATACTATACTTGGAGGCGATATAGTGGAAGCTAATGCAGAAAAGAAGTTCGTTGAAAGCTATGACAGCATGCTTGATGAAGAAATAGTGCTTAGTGCCAGGGAAGGAAACACAACGTCTCTTGAGTACATAATAAACAAGTACAAGAACTTCGTCAGGGCAAAAGCCAGATCTTACTTCCTGATAGGCGCAGACAAGGAAGATATTGTTCAGGAAGGAATGATAGGCTTGTACAAAGCCATAAGGGACTTTAGGAATGACAAGCTGTCCTCCTTTAGAGCCTTTGCAGAGCTTTGCATTACAAGACAGATAATTACCGCAATAAAAACTGCCACCAGGCAGAAGCATATTCCGCTCAATTCATATGTTTCACTCAACAAGCCCATTTACGACGAAGAATCCGACAGAACACTTCTGGATATTCTTACAGCCACAAAAATAACAGATCCCGAAGAGCTTATCATAAGCAGGGAAGAGTTGGTTTCTATAGAGTCAAAAATTGGTGAGATACTCAGCGACCTTGAATTGGAAGTACTCATGTCATATCTTCAGGGCAAATCCTATCAAGAGATTGCCTGCGATTTGGACAGGCATGTGAAATCCATAGACAATGCCCTGCAAAGGGTCAAAAGGAAGCTGGAAAAGTATCTGGAAATCAAAGATATATAAAAAGAAGAACCTCCATTTGGAGGTTCTATTTTTTTACTTCCACCACCATATCTTCAACATGGTGCTTACTCATAATTTTACGCTTCTTCCTTGTGTCCTTGTTCTCCATTACTATATCCAGATCATACTCCTCCGGATAAAGGTCCTTGGAAGCTATATACAGCGAGAGTCTTTTTTTATTTACTATGAATCTTTTATGCATCACCATCACTGCCAGATTGCCCTTTCCGTCCTCCTGCTCACATACTATGCCCGTTCGGCCCATAGTGCTTATATAGACGCAGTCCCCGACAGCAAAGGTATCCGGTTTTGCAAGCTTTTCGAAATTCTTCCTGTCCTCTGACAGTTTAATGTTTTTAACTGTCTGCTGTCCATGCTCCTTGACCATTTCAATATTCTTGACTCCCGCTGTGCCATCTTTGGGCCTGTACTCTTCATAAGATTTCTTTTCCTTGTAAGTGATCTCATGTGCTCTCTCGATCAGATCCTTTCTCATTCCCAATCTCAAGGCAATATAGAAGGCATTGCTCTCGCCCGGCTCCCCTACCTTGAGCCTGTATAAGGGCTTCAGCGTATCAAGATCGAATTCCATGCAGCCGTTCCTGAAGCCTTCCCTGGTATTGGCATATTCTTTTATCTCGCTGTAGTGAGTTGTTGCAATGGTAATGGCCCCCCGCTTGTAGATCTCCTCAAGGACTGATGTGGCAATACCCATACCCTCTCCCGGGTCAGTACCGGTTCCCAGCTCATCCATTATGACCAGCGTATTATTATCAGCACATTCTATTATGCTTATTATATTTCTGATATGAGCCGAGAAGGTACTGAGAGATTGTTCTATACTCTGCCCGTCACCTATATCTGCGAGAATATCTGTGAAGACGGCGAACTCGCTGTCTTGTTTTGCAGGTACATGAAGACCTGATTGTACCATAAGCGTAAGAAGGCCGATGGTTTTTAGCGCCACAGTCTTGCCTCCGGTATTTGGACCGGTGATGACCAAGGTGCGGTAAGCTTCTCCTATGTTGATATCAAGGGGCACGGCGGATCTGCCTATCAATGGATGCCTGGCACCTTGTATGTCAATGCGTTTGCCGGTGTTGACCTTTACCGGATTAGCTTCAAGAGATCTGCTGAGCCTTGCTTTTGAAAACAGAAAATCATAATATGCCATGACCTGTATATTCGTAGTTATCTCCTTTTTATAGGATTCCACCAGGTTTGTCAGCATTGACAATATCCGGTACACCTCTTTATCCTCCTCCACTTTGCTGTGATTCAATTCATCATGGAGCTTTCTTACCTCTGCGGGCTCTATGAATACTGTAGATCCACTGGCGGAGCTGTCCAACACTTCACCTGACACATTCCGGCGGTAT
>CAZNMO010000275.1:0-4897 GCA_964574195.1 uncultured Clostridiaceae bacterium
ACCGTCGCACGAATAGGATCATTTTTCATTTAATATCCCTCCATTAAAGTTTTAGGTCTATACCGCTGGTCTTCTTCTCGAGCATCAGCTTTATGATGTCGGCAATATGTGCACCTGCCTCAACCGCAGGGGTGCCCCCCTTGTGTATGTTGGAGACCACCGTTCTCCTTGCCTCCGGCATATTTACCGCTGCCTTATAAGCCATATATACAGACATGCTTTCTGCAGTTACCAGTCCGGGCCTTTCTCCTATAAGGACTACTGTGACCTCTGCGCCGGTGGCCTCGGATACCTGGTCCATAGCCGGGACCCTGCCGTATTTTACGAAGAATGGGGTGCCGACCTTGATCCCATAACCCTCAAGCCCCTGTACCATTGCTGCGAGGGTATCCTCTGCATTTGCTTCTATGGCTGTCGAGCTTAAGCCGTCAGAAACATATATCTGCACCTGAGGACCTTTGTTGCAGTTTTTTCTGATCAGCATCAAACTTCCTGCCCAGATCCGGCCTTGTGAGAAACTCATCCTTGCTTCCGCACATGGTTTTTACAGAAAACAGCTTTGCCTTCTTCAGGAATTCCTCCGATACATCGGTAAAAACTGCATCCATAGCAGCTGCATGGTCAGCCCTGAATCTAAGCAGCGTCTCTGTCTTGTACCTGGGGCCTGCCCTCCAGACGCCTATTCTCGCAGGAGTATATTCCTTCATCTTCAGAAGGCCATCCAGGTCTTGAGGCTTTGGCACAAGTACCTGCTTTCTGAGATCAACTGCAGTTATGTCCTCCAGACAGCCTTCCTCACAGTCAACCGGCTCTGCTGCTTTCGGTCCGGCAGCAGTATGGCATTCTGCCGCCAGCGTCCCCTGCAGCTCTGATAATACCTGTTCCACGACCTTTTTTATTTCATTTTCAGAAATCATAATTTCACCCCTTTAAATTTCCTTAACATTTTATGAATATGGATGCATCTCCAGCCTTGGAGGTAAGCCTTCCATACTCATCCAGTATCTCCATGTCCACAAGCCACCTGAAAAACTCCTCAGCAGGTTTCAGCTTCAACAGCTCTCTCAGGGTCGCATCATCATGGTAGCTGGTATCCTGATAGCTCAGCATTACATCATCGCCCACAGGAACGCCCATATAGTAGTTTGCTCCCGCCATGGCCAGCAGCATGGTTGCATTTTCCTGGTCGTTCTGATCGATGTTGGTGTGGTTTGTGTAGCATGGTGCCATACCCATGGGCAGTCCTGTCAGCTTACCCATGAAATGGTCCTCAAGGCTTGCCCTGGTTATCTGTTTTCCGTCGTATAGGGTCTCAGGCCCGATAAAGCCTGATACATTGTTGACCATGAACGGCATATATCTTTTGGCAAAGCCATAGGTCCTGGCCTCAAGTGTCATTTCATCGACCCCATGATCTGTATTCAGGGACATTTCTGAGCCTTGGCCGGTCTCAAAATACATAAGATTGGGACCCGGTGCCATTCCCTTTTGCTTTATCAGCTGGAAGGCTTCATCAAGCAACTCCTTACTGATGCCAAAAGCTGTATTGGCATCCTCAGTACCGGCTACACTCTGGAAGAACATGCATGCCGGTGCACCCTCCCTTACTGCCTGCATCTGTGTGCTTACATGGGACAATACACAGGTTTGGGTAGGGATCTTCCAGGCCTGCATAAAGCTATATATTGCATTCAATATCTTTTTTGTATTCTCTACTGTATCCTCAACAGGATTGATGCCTATGACCGCATCACCGCAGCCATAGCTCAGGCCTTCTCTTATGGATGCGAGTATTCCCTCAATGTCATCTGACGGATGGTTGGGCTGAAGCCTGAAGGAAAGCGTGCCTGCCTTGCCGATCTCATAGTTGCATTTCCCCGTTATCCTTATCTTGCTTGCTCCATAGACCAGATCCATGTTTGACATCAGCTTTGCAGTTGCTGCAATCATTTCAGAGGTCAGACCCCTACTGATCCTCCTGATCTGCTCCAAGCCGGTCCTGTGGTCAAGTATGTACTCCCTGAGATATCCTACCGTCCAATTCTTTATTTCACTGTATATGCTCTCGTTGACCAACTCATCTATGACTCTTGTGACCTCGTCCTCCTCCCAGGGAATAGCGGGATTCTTCCGTAGATCCTCAAGGGTAAGCTCACTGAGCACCGCCTTTGCGGCTATCCTTTCAGATACTGTCCTTGCGCCTATGCCCATGAGCATATCTCCGGATTTCTCCTCATTTGCCCTGGCCAGCACATCCTTGACATCCCTGAATTGATATGTGGTACCAAAAAACCTGGTTTTTAGTTTCATGACGGCACCTCCCCGCTTATAGGAATATGGTTGCATCTCCTGCACGTACAGTCAGCTTTCCCTTCTCCATGACACCCCATTTTTCAAGCCACTGCTCAAACTCCTTTATCGGTCTCAAGCCCAGCAGCTGCCTCAGGGAAGGAGATTCATGATAGCCTGTGCACTGGTAGTTGAGCATTATGTCATCCCCATGAGGTATGCCCATGAAGTAATTACACCCTGCTGTCGAAAGCAGGACCGCAAGGTTTTCAACATCGTTCTGATCCGCCTTCATATGGTTGGTATAGCAGGCATCCACACCCATTGGTATACCTGTAAGCTTGCCCATAAAGTGGTCTTCAAGCCCTGCCCTAATGACCTGCTTGCTGTCATACAGGTATTCCGGACCGATGAAACCTACGACCGTATTTACCAGGAATGGGCTATAGCGCTTTGCAAAGCCATAGCACCTTGCTTCCAGAGTCACCTGATCCGCTCCATGATGTGAATCCGAAGACAGCTCGGAGCCCTGCCCTGTTTCAAAATACATTACATTGGGGCCAGTGCCTGTTCCCTGCTTTAATGCAAGCTCTCTGGCCTCATCCAGCATTGCCGTTGATATCCCGAATGCCTCATTTCCTTTCTGCGAGCCTGCCACGCTCTGGAAGAACAGATCGCTGGGAGCGCCCCTCCTCACTGCTTCCATCTGGGTGGTAACATGAGCCAGTACGCATATCTGTGTTGGTATCTCCAATTTATGCTTCAGCTCATCGAACTTGTTCAATATCTTCATAACATTGTCAACTGTGTCTTCAACAGGATTCAAACCTATTACCGCATCGCCCACCCCATAGCTCAAGCCTTCCATTATAGCCGTTACCACGCCGTCAATATTGTCTGTCGGATGATTGGGCTGCAGCCTTGCGGCCAGGGTTCCAGGCAGACCTATGGTAGTATTGCAGTGTGCGCTTACTCTTACCTTGCTGCCCCCATAGATCAGATCCAGATTGGACATCAGCTTTGCTATCCCAGCTATCATCTCGCTGGTCAACCCTCTGCTTATCCTTCTGATATCATCTCCTGAGTTCCTATCATCCAAGATCCACTCCCTGAGCTCTGAGACCGTCCAGTTTTTGATCTCGCTGTAAATCGACTCATTTACAGCATCCTGTATCACCCTTGTCACTTCATCCTCTTCGTATGGCACGACAGGATTGTTTCTAAGGTCTGCCAGTGTCAGATTACTCAGCACCTGCTTGGCAGCTATCCTTTCCTCCATGCATGAGGCTCCTATCCCTGCCAGCTTATCCCCCGTCTTTTCCTCATTTGCCTTGGCCAATACCTCTTTAACGGACTTGAATTGGTATGTGTGGCCAAATAGTCTTGTTTTCAGTATCACTTACTATCACCTCTCCACTAAGAATTGAAGACCAGCGTCTTGATCACCACCGGAACAACCCGCCCTCCGGCCAGGGGCTTTCCTATGTCTATGTAATCCCCGTTCTCCACACTGATATCATCCAGGCATACTACTTCCCTTTTGTAGCCAAGATGCCTGTGCAGCGTCTGCCCCAATGCCTTGGCCATGTCATTCTCGGTAATGACTATTACCGGGAGCGTGGTCCTTAATATATCTTCCATGCCCTTTAATATTTCCTGCGCAATACTGCACACTTGCCCAAAGCTTGGATTTTTCACCCCCTTTATCGCTAATGCTATCTGCTGCTCCTCTTCCCCATGGCAGAACCATCTCAGTTTTTCCCTGACTCCTTGTGCTATCCGTTCATAGTCACTGCCTTCTTCCTCTGACGGTATCTTCAGAATGGGTATGTTCTTCATCGGAAATATATCCTTGGTGTAGCTAATGGTGCTTCCGCTTATATCCACCGTATGGGTACCGGCTCCAATAACCGTTGCCCTTATGGTCTCCACCGGCACCTCTATACGAAAGCCTCCAAAAATTGAAGAGTTCCTTATTGCTTCCCCCAGCAGTATCCCAATATCTCCATACCGGAAATATCCTTCTTCGCCAACACTGTAAACATAATCAGCGACCCCACCGGAAAAAGACACGGAATCTATTTTATAATCCCGTTTCAGATCCTGTGTAGTCAGCATATCTCCCAGCTCTGCCGTCTTACCCGAAAGCCCCAGCACCTCCTCCAGTATTCCTGCCATGCGTACCGTGACAGTCCTTAGCGGTTGCAATGAGATCTTCATGTACGGCTCTATTTCCAGACCCAGCTTGCCTGCCAGCTTTTTCAGCTTCGGGGCTATGTATTGAACCCTTACTCCGTTCTCCGACAGCCTTATCAGCCTGCCTCCTATGTCAAGGCAGCAGGTATCTATTACCTCGCCCCCCCTGAATACCGCAATATTTGTTGTTCCTCCTCCTATGTCAAGATTTGCGACCGTTCTTCCCGTAGCCCTCGATATTGCCTGAGCACCGGAGCCCTTTCCCGCAATTATTCCTTCCAGATCAGGGCCCGCTGTGGATACAACAAAGTCTCCCGCAAGGCCGCTGAGGTTCTCCATCACCTGGCTGGCAGTCTTCTTTCTTGCGGTCTCTCCGGTAATTATAGCAACCCCTGTGGAAATCTCTGCCGGC
>CAZNMO010000276.1:0-4826 GCA_964574195.1 uncultured Clostridiaceae bacterium
CCAGCTTCAGAGCATTGAGCAGACCTGCAAGGGTAACTACTGCCGTACCATGCTGATCGTCATGGAATATGGGTATGTCACACATTTTCTTGAGTTTTCTCTCTATTTCAAAGCATCTTGGCGCAGATATATCCTCAAGATTTATCCCACCAAAGGAAGGTGCTATACGTGCGACAGTATCCACTATTTCATCCACATCTTTCGTGTTCAGGATTATTGGAAATGCATCCACATCCCCAAAGCGCTTGAACAATACTGCCTTGCCCTCCATCACAGGAAGTGATGCCAGCGGACCTATATCACCAAGCCCCAATACGGCTGTGCCATCAGATACAACAGCTATTGTATTCCATTTTCTCGTATATATGTATGCCTTGTCAGGATCCTTCTGTATCTCCAGGCAGGGCTGAGCGACCCCCGGGGTATAAGCCAGGCTCATATCAACTGATGTGCTTACCTCTACCCTGGACACTACCTCTATCTTGCCCTTCATCTTTTCATGAAAGCTTACCGACTCGTCATAAATGGACATTATTAAAACCACCTTTCATATTAACAGGTATAAAGACTTTAAAAAAACTACTTGTATTATTATACCATAAATCCGGTAGGATTTATGGTATCCGCCCATGTGCGTTTTGCGGAGCAAAAAATCGCATGGGCACTTGATAAAAGTATACTATATGCGTCTTGACGCATATAGTATACCATAACAACAATGAAAAAACCGCATCTGACAAGGGGCAGAACCCTCTTGTCCGATACGGTCAGATAATACTTTACTATATGTGGATCAACAGCATATCAAGGTTTTCACAAACCCTGAGTTACTGGAAAAGAGGCGCAATAGTAGAAAGCACCAGAGCAATTACCATTAGTATACTTAAAACCACTGCAACTTTCCTTTTCACAACACCACCCCTGTTCTTTATACTTTAAGACTCAATATATGCAATCAAGGTAAAACTATCGTCGGGTTCTCCTCAGACTGTCTGTACAATACAAATTTCCCGCCGATCACCTGAACAACTTCCGCTCCAAGTCTTGCTGCTATTTCATGGCTTACATCCCTTGGGTCTTCCATACTGTTGTTCAGTATCTTGATTTTAATAAGCTCTTTGGCTTCAAGGGCAACATCTATCTCGCCGGTAACATTGTCTGTGAGACCGCCTTTCCCTATAAGAAGAGTCGGCTCCAGAGCATTGGCAACTCCTCTCAGATAAGCCCTCTGTTTGCTGGTCAGCATTTACATTCCTCCATTATGTTCAAAAGGCAGACTTCCGTCTGCCATAGTATACATTAATTAAACTTCAACTTCTTTTTTCAGTTTGCGTCTGTGTGTCTCGTATCCGGGATCTCCCTTTTTCCAGCCACTTCTATTCTTTTCGGTATTGATCATGTAATTCTCGTTAATAACGATTTCGTTCCTTGCCAGGCAAAAATAAGTCGGTGTATTTTGTTTACAATTCTCGCAATGCATGCAGTTCATTTTCTACAATTGACCTCCAGTTCATCATTCAAAATATTCGAATTCCAATTCTCGCATTTTTACTGTATCACCGTCTTTTACACCCAACTGCCTCAACTCATCAACGATACCCCTCTTTCTCAGTACCTTCTGAAAGTACTTTATAGAGTCATTATCATCAAGGTTGACTGATGCAAGAAGCTGATCAACCAGCCTCCCCTCAACAATAAACAACTCATTTTCCTTTCTGATAGTAAATGGCTTTTCACTTGTATTACTATGATACAACAAATCAACGATTTCTTCAACTGGTTCTTCAACATCTTTTACCGATTCAAGCAAATTGTAGACTCTGTCCATAAGAGGCTTGATCCCTTCTCTGGTGGCTGCCGAGATGGCAAACACCTCATAGCCTCTGCCTTCCAGTTCCTGTGAAACCCTTTTGAAGTTCTCCTCGGATTCCGGCAGGTCCATTTTGTTGCAGGCTACGATCTGGGGTTTTTTTGCAAGCTTTTCATTATATAGCTTCAACTCTGCATTGATCTTGTCGAAATCTTCCAGAGGGTCCCTTCCCTCCAGCCCGGAGGTATCCAGAAGATGAACAAGTACCTTGGTTCTTTCAACATGCCTTAGAAAATCATGTCCCAGTCCTACTCCACTGGATGCACCCTCTATCAGTCCAGGAATGTCTGCGATAACAAAGCTCCTTCCTCCATCAAGCTCAACGACACCCAGGTTTGGAACCAGCGTTGTGAAATGATAATTGGCTATCTTGGGCTTTGCTGAGGTAACAATGGACAGGAACGTGGATTTTCCTACATTGGGGAAGCCTAATAAGCCGACATCCGCTATCAGCTTCAACTCCAATTCTATCCATCTTTCAAGTCCCTTTTCTCCTGGCTGGGCGAATCTTGGTGCTTGTCTTGTGGCAGTAGCAAAATTCTGGTTTCCCTTCCCGCCTCGGCCACCCTTGGCGAGAACTACCCGATCACCAGGATTTTTCAGGTCTCCCAGCAGATTCCCGCTTTCAGCATCCCTCAGCACAGTACCTGCAGGAACCTTTATCTGCAGCTCCGGTGCACTCTTTCCGGTGGAATTGTTGTCACCGCCCATTTCGCCATTCTGAGCAACATGCTTCCTTTTATACCTGAAGTCCATGAGGGTCCTCATATCCGCATCAACAATGAATACTATATCTCCGCCGTTGCCACCGTCGCCACCATCGGGGCCTCCGTTGGGGACATACTTCTCCCTCCTGAAGGATACCCTGCCATCTCCGCCGTCGCCTGATTTTATGAATATCTTTGCTTTGTCAATAAACATTTTTACACTCCCATTGCCTTGCGGAACTCCGCCTGCATATTTAATAATTACTTTAAAGCTCTTTCCAGCCCGCTGCTTATTTGAAAACAGTCAAAGAGATATCTGCGCTCTCCCGAGGCATTTTGATCTCTATGCCTTTGTCTTTGCAATATCTCATTATCGCTGGAAGATCGGAAACATCACGTTCAAGTTTCTTCCAGTACATTTCCTTCCCCGGAAAGCTCAAACAGTCCAATGACAGCTTTCCTTCCCTTATGTCCCTGCAATATATCTCCAGCACAAAATCCTCCGGATTTTCCCTCAAGCTGCATATTACAGCAGCTCCTTTACAGCCCCCGGAATCAAGCAAATAATAGAAGGCCGATATTGCCCTGTCCGTCACATGCAGTACACTGTCAGCTTCCAGCAGCCTTACAGAAGGCTCAAAGCCTATATCTGCCATGATCTCCAAACTCAAGTCCAGGCTGTCTGCCTCTTTGACCTTAGTGTAAAGTAAATCGGCCAGTTTTATGCATTTAGCGTTGTAGAGCCTTCCTATATTCTCCATCAACCTGCAATAGCTGCTGATATAAGCCAATACCTTATCATGCTTTTTAAGCTGTGTATAGCCATATAGTACCTGCAGCAGATTGAAGAAGTCATGGCGCTGCTCGCTCAGATGCGCCCTCAGGCTTTCCAGCCAAAGCTCCCTTTCTGCTTGGATCACATCACAACAGTCTGCATTTTGGCAAGTTTCACTTTCTCTATTATCCTTACTCATTGTTCCATCCTCCGTTTATGCAAGAAAACAACCCTAATTGAACGCGCATAAGATATAATACTATACAAAAAAGGAAAAATGTGCTAATAAAAATAATTAAAATAAAAGGTACAGTCCAGCCGTACCTTTCAGTAATTCTATGTCATTATTAAGCGGGATAAACACTGACCTGCTTTTTGTCTCTACCCTTACGCTCAAACTTTACAACACCTTCTACAAGTGCAAACAAAGTATCGTCCTTACCTATCCCTACGTTTATACCGGGATGGATCTTTGTTCCTCTCTGTCTGACAAGTATATTACCAGCAAGCACCGGCTGACCGTCTGCTCTCTTTGTTCCAAGTCTCTGTGAATGAGAGTCTCTACCGTTTCTTGAGCTACCTACACCTTTCTTATGTGCAAACAGCTGAAGGTTCATTTTGAACATATTTACACCTCCTCTTCAACTATATCGATGTATTTAATATAGCTTTCCTTGATACTTTTCAAGCCTTCATATGTGGTTTCAAGTATTGCTTCACACATAACGAGCTTTTTATCAGAATCTGCATTTACAAGAGTACATTCCAGATATCCATCTTCGATCTTGTAATCCACTTCTGCCTCAGCTACCTTCAGAAGTCCCAGAAGAGCCGTCTGTGCAAGCACTGAAGCCGCACTACAGACTATATCCCTACCTCTGGCAGCATAACCCGAATGCCCTGTTAGCTTGAAACCCTTTATTTCACCCGCATGGGTCTTATAAAATACAGCCCTGATCATAAACTATGCGTTGATTTTTTCAATCTTGACCCTTGTAAATGGCTGTCTATGACCCTGCTTCTTTCTATAATCCTTTTTAGGCTTATATTTGAAAACAATGACTTTCTTTGACTTGCCATTGGCAACTACTGTTGCTTCTACCTTGGCACCTGCAACTACAGGGCTGCCAACCTTAAGCTCCCCATTGTCGCCCACTGCAAGAACTTCATCAAATACAACCTTTGCACCGGATTCTACGTCAAGCTTTTCAACTACCAGCTCATCGCCTTCGTTAACCATGTACTGCTTGCCGCCAGTCTTTATTATTGCATACATTAGGCTACACCTCCTCATAATTAAGTCTCGCCGAATGCTAGGTAAAATTTAAAACCCGATTCGAGCGGATACGCCTACGCTGATATATAATATCATATTAAAACATATTTGTCAAACAAGTAAATATTTTGCGGCGAATAAACGCTAATGTAAATTTGTTTCGCCGCAAAGAAAATCAAGGTAACACAAATCTGTTTC
>CAZNMO010000277.1:0-2500 GCA_964574195.1 uncultured Clostridiaceae bacterium
AATAAACAGATGAGTTCGATTCAAGCATCCGAACAAGAATACGGTTCAGATACCCGCCACTTAGGATTTTTGCTTTTTCTATCCCGGAGGGCGGGTCTCGTGACAACGCCTTCCTCTGCGGTCTCTATTCGTAGGAATAGAATCGTCCAAGTAATTGCGTCTATCACTGAAGGCAGCCAAGAGTCACTCAGGGCTATTGTACTTGTACTACTCAGCTGTTATAGTACATTAGAGTGTTTGAAATCCCTGAATCCTGACTCTGTACGGAGCAGTAGGCTTGAGTTATAGTCCGTATCCCGTACTACTTGTCTGGAGTAGGAAAGAGTGTGATCTCAGTTTCCTAGCAAGTCAAAGGGAGACCACGAGGGTCTTCCTTATGGTTCGCTATAGTCTATTAATAATTAATAGGTCTAATAATCCTTCTTGTCCGGTAAGCAAAAGCAAGCAAGGGAGCCTCTGGCTTCGTCCCTTCGTCTCGCCACAACACAAGCTGTGGTATAATCTGTCTATACCTCACTCGGTTCAGTAAGATAAAGATATGGTTTGATGTGTGAGGCCTCGCTTCACTAACTAAAGTCGCTTCCTCGTGAACTCCGTTAACTAGGCGCCCCTCTCCAAGTAGTCAGTCTGTTCTCTCGTGGAGAAAGCCTTACTCTCGTTTCGTTCGAACGTAGCCCGCAGGAGTCAAGGGGTTGTAGGGGCGACTTCCAGAGATAATTACGGCGAGGGGAGATGAAGAGCATTCTTCCTTCGCGAATACCGACTTCACCAACCCCTAACCCGGCTAAATGGTTTGACGCCTGCATTTAAACTAACTCACCATATGTTAGTATGCTAGTGTGCGGCTGAGAAAGTATATAAAGTATATAGAGGGAAAAGGTTTTCAAAAAGCCATTCTCGGTGACGACATTGTTATCGCCGACGAAAAGGTTGCAAACGTGTATACGGCCCCCTGATAGGACTGCGACCTAACTATGACCTAACTATATCGGTCGAAAAGTAGCTAGTCTCTGACAAAGGTGCTCTTGAGTTCGCTAAGCCATTTATATGCGATGAAGGTGGAACGGATTTATCTCCAATCTCCTTTCGCCCGTTCACTCAGTACTCAGTAGCAGCTCCCGTATTCGCGATTCGCGAGGGTTGAAAATGGATTTCAGACAATATGAACAACAATAACTCGACATTCTCAAGTTCACCAATTGAACAAGTCCGGCATATCGTCGCAAAGTAGTACACTCAAGTGGACTCCACCTAATGGACGGATACAGAGATAGTATCCAGAAAGATCTTGGGATTACATTCGTCAAACCAAATATCTTTAGCAGTCGCAAAAGAGGTGACGGGGCTCAAAGGAAGTAAACAAGTCATCCTTTGAAGCTAAGCACTTTTCATCTTTTGTAGGAAAATCCCCTTCTCTAGTCTTGGGAAATTGAGCGACCCATCCACATAAGCACAAGAATTTTTTTCCCGAGCAAATCATTCTTCATCGCATAAGCCCATGACAAGTCATTTCCAGATGCTTCTTTCGGAAGAGCACGGGAAACGCCTATGGAATCCATTGTACTCAGACCCGAAAGATCATCTAAGGACTGAAAATCGGGACTCAAAACTAGTCAAGAAGGCTTAAGCTTAACTCAAGCAATCACTCAAGAGAAGCCGGATTCGTAAAAGAAAGAAGAAGAAGTTCCAGCCAATTTCGATTTTGAATGATAAGGAAGCGCTTGATCCGGGTCTTAGAAGGGCATCGAGATCAAGGAGATCGTGAGATCAAAGTGGACGTTCCCGATTTCCATGGCCGATTGCATCCTTGCATCCTGAGGACTTTCTTGATTGGCTAAGTAGCGTAGAGAAGTTCTTTGATTGGAAAGAACTACCCGAGGTGTGCGAAGATGAAATTCCTGAGCAAAAATAAGGAACGCTTTCTCGACGCTGTAGATCATGCATGACTGGCTTGTCCAAAGGAGACGGGAAGTTCTTTTCCCCTTTTGTTAGGCTTTGCTGGGATGATGTCTCGTTCTTCGTCACGCTGCCCATGACTGGATAGGGGTAGCGCCATAGACCGTCTCTTTGGCTTAGAGTCGTTTCATGAGCGAGGGGGCTAAGCGCATACACGCTTCCATCGGAACCTGACTCTATCTTCGACTACCAAAAAGAAAGCGAAGGAGAGCCACTTTTTTTTATAGTATAGAGTAGGACTGAAATTCCAAGCGCTCCTAGCTCAGAAACCACACACAGACAAACACATGGAGGCCCATAAAACCCATAAATAATAGACTAACAAATATACGTGACATACACTTCCTGTGTGAAGTTTTCATCTTAATGAATCAAAGCTGTTTGTAAAATGCTACTTTTCTTTCTGCAACAAGTAAGAGTACTTTTTCTTATCATACACCCTTATGAATGAATGAATCAAAAAAATGTGACTCCACAAATAGTCCCCCTCCTCTCTTTCTTCAAAGACAGAGGTACACATCACAGGAAAAAACCCCAAAAACAG
>CAZNMO010000278.1:0-4818 GCA_964574195.1 uncultured Clostridiaceae bacterium
TCTATCTTTTTGTTTTCCTGTCATTTCTTATCTTAAAGTTTTATTCCAAAATTTGAATACGAAAAAGTTCCGCTTCCGTGCTTTAGTTTTCCGTTTTTATACAAATCGGTAAAAGCCTTATCCATATCTTCAATAATCGACAATGGAATATCTAAGTCGTGATGTCCTGGCAAAATTTTCTTTACCGGTAACGGCAATAATTTTTTTATCGAATTCATATAAGCTATTGGATCTGTTGATGGGTAGTATGCGAACAGTTCTCCAATGTAAATTAAATCTCCTGTATATAAATAACCTTTATCCTTTTCAAAAAAGCATATATGACCTGGAGAATGTCCTGGAGTATGTAAAACCTGTATGGTCCGTCCTCCTAATTCAATCGTATCGTTATCTTTTAGAATTCTTGTCGGAACTCCTTCAAACAGGTAATAATTACGAATATCAAAGTCCTTGGGAAAGTCACACGGTTCTTCTATTAAGAAATCCCGAACCTGTTCTATTGTCAAAGGAAACCCTCCATTTATCCATTCTGTTTCCGATTCGTGTACATAAAAGTCGGGGAAGTATTTATGACCACCAAAATGATCGTAATGTACGTGAGTCGTAACTACCGTAACTGGTTTATCTGTTAACCTTTGCACTTGTTCCCAAATATTTTCTACTCCAAGTCCGGTGTCAATTAATAGGCATCTTTCTATTCCATTTAGCACGTAGCAATGAGTTTCTTCCCAATGTTTATATTCGCTTATAACAGAAGTATTGTCATCTATTTTTTCAATCGTGAACCAGTTTTCTTTTTCGTTTGTCATTTTTCTATTTCTCTTTATCTCATCAATATCTCTCTGCATTAACCTTGCCTCTCGCTGCCGCACGATTGTTTCCTATGGCATCTGTTAACTTCTTTATCATGCAATGCAATCGCACGGGAACAGTGGATCGCTGATGTTATGGCCGAGTTTTTCATTTTCAATTACTTGTCTCAATATATTTGTTTAAAATTTGTCCTGCTTTTACAAACCTAGTTCTTGAATAAATCTATGAGGATTTATTTCAGCTTATTGAATCCAATATTAATTTTAATTGTAGGAGGATAATTGATGAATTGACTTATCCTTAAATTCGATTTGGTTAAATTTTCAATGCTAATTGTATCTGTCACAATCCTATAATTTTCAAATGTCCCGCCGGCTAAGTATCTTTTATAGCTATAAAAAATATATTTTTTATTTGTATCAACCTTCCAGGTTCCAGACATAGTTTCATTGTCTCCCCAATCATTATTTCTTTTTACCATTTTCCCAGTTGATTCAATAACCCAAGTAAACAAACTATCACATTCATTACAAGAGGAATTATTATAACTCACTTCATTCGACAACCATAAACCAATAATTTGGTCCTTTAAAGAATCCCCAGTTGTTTCAAAAATCCAATTTGAATTTATAAATGCTAGATTGCTTTTGTGTAAATCTTGTTTTGTATCGACAATATCCGTATCTATATTGTCATTCTTTTTACAACTTACGGCAATAATTGCAATTAACGCGATAGCAATAATTATTTTTTTCATATTATTTAGTTTTAATCTATTCCTTTTCCCCTCGCTGCCGCTCTATTGTTTCCTATGGCATCAGTTCACTTCTTTATCATGCAGTGCAATCGCACGGTAGTAGAGAGTCGTGCCGACCGTTCAGAGTCCTATTTATTAGCAGTCGTTATTTTATTTCCACTTTTTTATATAAAAGTCAACAAAGTCTTTATCATTACATATACAACGGTTAGTACTATCTTTTTCAAGCGTGTGTCTATAAGGATTTATATTTTCTTTAATTTTTGAAAGTGGATAAAAATGATTGTTATTTTTCCCATCAGTCACTAATTCTGTTTTACTTATAAAGAGTTCGAATGCAAGTACAATTCCAGCCAATGCAGATTGAAATGACAAAGGGGCTTCCAAATCAATTACCTCAGTACTATCTTTTTTTAAATAACTAATCTGTCCACCACAAACAGCTTTAGAATAGAACTCTCCCATTGAAGCTCCGTCATATATGATTAATTCTCTTAGATCAATTTTGTTTGCTGTTGAAACTAATTCTAAAAGTTTAATATCAACAGGTTTATTGTGATATAAATAGTCTCTTATAATTCTTTCCTTTTCCGGAATATTTAAATTATCAGAAACCTCCTGAGAATAACTCTTTTTTTTCTCATTTGGAATATAGCCGCATGAAAGACAAGCATCATCTAAAAAATTCAAATGTCTGCATACTCCTGACAGGTTATTTTCAGTATAAGCATTTAATATTTTTTTTGGCAATGAACTTTGAATTGCAACTCTATCTTTTGCAGAATCAACAGCAACACATAAAAGCTCATTGTTCCAATTTCCTGAAACTTTTAAATATTTATTCCAGTTTCCTTCAAATGGGATTGGTTTAATTCCATTTTGCAGAAATTGTTTTGAATGTTCCACTTTTGCTATATTGATGTGTTTTTCTTCGGTTAAACAATATCTTTGAAGATTTGATAATTCAATTTTCTCATGGTCAATAATTGTGCATTCACCCTTTACACCTTCTAACTTCGATAACGCCCATATAAAACCATTTCCTATTGCCCCCATTCCAATAAGAGTGAATTTCCCTAGATCAACTATACCTAACTCTGTTATATTTTCATTCTCAATATTGTACAGGTCTAACAAATTAATTTCAAAATATGAGTCTATTTCAAATCCATTTAGCAAATCTTTAAATACATACTTAAAACAATTTGCAGCTCCTCGACAGGCCGAAATTCCTGAGGAAAAAGAAAAAGATGAATCTCCAACGCCAACAGGTAAATTTGTTGACATTTTTACAATCCAATCTTTAGAACCTACATAAAATACCATTTGAGGCTCCTTACATTCAATTGGAGTCTCACCCACCACGATAGATACTGTTGGAGTATTTGATGTTATTTCAATTTTACTATTGATTGATTTTGCCTTTTCAATTAATGCTATTTTAATACATAAATTATCGTTAATTAGATCAGTTATCTTAATAACTGGGTATAGCCTTGCTATTAGAAGAATTAGTAATTCTGCTAATGCAAAACCTTCTTTTTGATATATCGATTTATCAAATGCAATTTCAATAATATTCTTATTAAGAATAGATTCAAATTCAATTGTATTTGTCTGTTTTAAAATTTGAGAAATTGCTAAAACATCTTTAGAAAAATAGTCTGCAATAGCCATACTTAAATAATTTCAAAAATTGTTCTTATTTCAATTGCACTTTGCTTTTTCCATATATTTTGAGGTGATAATCTATAGACTGCCCAATTATCAATATCTATTGGATCAGATGCAAATCTTGGAACCACAATCGAAATACCACCAATTGTTGCAACAATAGGAAACTGATTATCTGTCTCAGAATGATATGCTTCATTTGGATGGCTATGTATTTGAGCAATAATTCTAAATCCATTTTGAAAAAGCCATATATTTATCCGATGTAATTCATCTGCTTCAACCGCATACATTAAACCTGATTCCAATCTGTATGAGTTTTGTTTTGGAATTATTGTCTCAAATATTTCGAATGTATTTTCTTTTTGCTTACCTGCGAAAAGTGCCATTCCTTCTACACCTTTACTCCCTACATATCTCATTAATTCATAAGCCTCTGCAATCTTATTTTGAGGTAGTCTAATAGTCGATATTTCTAAAAATCCAACCATCACAGTGTAATTTTAATTTCATTATTTAATCCAGTTACAACATGTCCAAGCTTATAAGATGTGATTGTTGGTATTGAATGTTCATATAGCTGATCTAAGATAAACCCCAAAGTTCCTTCTCCTATTTTTCGATATAATAGCCATGAGTCACCGGTATGTGCGGGGTGCTCATGATATTCTCGAATACCTGGAATACAAAAAAATGGAATTTCGTCAGGGGCTCCCTGAAGTAAATCTTGTTGTTGAATTTGATTTTGAACGGGTATATTAGGATTAAATTGAACAGGTTTTCTAATCTGAATAAATTGTGTTTGTACCTCTTTTCGAGTTAATAGATTACCAGTAAAAGGACAAATGAATTTTACAGATGGAGGTTCAATGTCATAATTCGTAAAATCAATTCTTACAGCAAAAGCAAGAGGAGACGGGATTATCTTTATACCATGAAATAAAAATTCAAGGATAGGGAATTCTTTTTTTATTAAAAAAATTCCCTTCTCCCTCCATGTTTTACTTAATCTTTGAAAATTGCCAATCTCTTCATCAAACTTTTTAACTGTAATCTCGGGTTGCATATATTGATTATTTTCCATTTCCACCGATACCTGCTTTTAGACTTAAAAATAATTGAGTCCCATCAGGCAGATTATAATCCTCTACTTTCTTAGTAATGTCAAGATTATTATCGTTCCATTTTAATTGCCAATCACCAATATCGCGCCCTGTATTTCCTGAATCTTTTAAGGCTTTGCTTACAGAAACCGACAGAGGTTGATTAACATTTATTTTTTCAATTGTATATTCAACTCCATTTACTACAAAAACTAAAGAGATTAAATTTTCTTGTTTCATAATTTTAAAATTTTAATTGTTGATATTTGGTTTATAATAACTGCTAATATAGGAAGCTACCTGCAGAAGCGGATTGCTGACAATTTCCTGTCAAGCTGAAAAACTGTCTGAGCAAAAAGATGCATATGAAAATCACGACTATCGCATTTGA
The DNA here is from genome assembly GCA_964574195.1 of uncultured Clostridiaceae bacterium. GTDB lineage: Bacteria > Bacillota > Clostridia > Lutisporales > Lutisporaceae > BRH-c25. The sequence continues at coordinate 4,739 of CAZNMO010000278.1, forward strand.
TGAATAGCTAATGTTATATATTGGGTTTAGGCATTCTCAACGTTTAATTGATTTCCTTTTACATCATCATAAAATTTCGC